>DYHK01000026.1 GCA_020724205.1 Candidatus Aenigmatarchaeum sp.
ACGAGGGTGATTTTTCTGTTATTTATATTTCAGATAAGGGGAAGGTAGAAAAAATTAAGTTTATTAGGTGAGCTATAGTTTTATTAATATATTTTAATCTCTTTTAGCATGGTTAGTATAAAAGATGAACTAGCTAAAATTGTTCAGTTAAATAGAGGAGTTATAAAAGACTACAAATTAATTGCTCTTTTTGGTAGCTCAGTTATTAGTAAAAGATATGAGGATATAGATTTAATTACAATAGGGAATGATAAAAACCATAAAAACTTCCTTAAAATTATTAAATCTTATTTTAAAAATAAAGGATTTAAAATAATTGTTTTTAAAACTATTAAGAAAAAGCCATACGGTCAACATAAAAATGATATTTTAGTTCATGATTTGCATTATAATAATATTGATTCTCTCTTGAATAATGAGTGGAAAGTTATAATTAGGGCTATTAAAATTTATTCAAAAGTAATTTATGGATCAAAAATGGATATTCCTTTAGTTGAACCTTCAAAAAAAGATATTTTTATGTTTTATTATGAATGGTGTAGAGAAATAAAAACAAAAAAAAGTTTTGATAACTTTCAGTTTCAAATAATTAAAGGTTTAGACTATCATCTTCGAGATTATCCTCATTATAATATTTTATTTTTTAAAGACAAAATCTTAACTATTTTGAGGAATGATACTGAATGGAAAATCAAGAAAAAAGATATTATAGGCTTCCTTTCTCATAATATATAGATTTTTAAATTTGTGATTTCTGAGATATTTATATGGCAAGTGAAATGATGTGGAGGAAGCTTTCTGAAGGCGATAAGAAGGCAATACAGGATAAGGCTAAGAAGATAATGCTTGAGTTTGGTAAGAGTATTGAGAAGCTTCCTGAGATGCCAGATAGTTTTGTTGAGAGGGCAGAGTTTGAGAGAGCTGAGGGAAGTGAAGACGGAGGAAGGAGTGATAATGATTTTAGGAAGATAATGTTTGAGAATGCTCCTAAAAAAGATAAGGATTCTATAATTGCTGAAAAGGGGAAGTGGGTTTAATGAGTGAAAAAATAATAGTTGCTTCTGGACCTATAATTATTGAAGATGGAAAGCTTCTTGTAAGTAAAGATGATAAGGATGATTTTTATAAGGTTCCTGGAGGAAGAATTGAACCAGAAGATAAGAGTTTTGAAGAGACTTGTAAGCGAGAGGTAAAAGAAGAGGTTAATGCAGATATAGAAATTTTAGGTCCGTTAAATCCTATGTTAGTTAGGAAAAAAATTTCTGATGAAGAAGAGTTAACTGTAATATTAATTCATTATAAGGCTAAATTGTTGAATAAACATAATTTGAAAGCAACTCTTCCTGTAGAGGAATTTAGATGGCTTGATATTGAAGAGATTAAGAGGGGAGAGCATAATGTTAGCCCTAATATTCACTTTTTAATTTCTAAAGGAGATATTAAATGATGGACTCTTTAAAATTAAGTGCTGTTGAGAAGGTTGAGATGATTAAGAATGGAAAATTAAAAGCTGTTGATAATATTAAGGGCTTCTTGGAAATGATTGAGAAAGACAATCATAAAGGGAAGAAGATTAATGCTGTTCTTGTTGTTAATGATAAGGCTATTGAAGAAGCGAAGAGGGTTGATGAGAAAGTAAAGTCTGGTAAGAAAGTTGGAAGACTTGCTGGACTTGGAATTATTGTTAAGGCAAATATTTGTGTTAAAAATTTAGAGACTAGTTGTGCAAGCTTAACACTAAAGGATTGGAAGGCTCCTTATGATGCAAGTGTAATTAAGAGGATAAGAGATGAGGATGGAATTATTTTAGGAATGGCAAATATGGATGAGTTTGCTTGCGGAGGAAGTGGAGAGACTAGTGCGTTTGGTCCGACTAAGAATCCTGTTAAGTTAGATTTAATTCCTGGAGGAAGTTCTTCTGGAAGTACTGCAAGTGTGGCTGCTGGATTCTGCGATCTTGCTTTAGGAAGTGATACAGGAGGAAGTATAAGAAATCCTGCCTCACATTGTGGTGTTGTTGGTTTGAAACCAAGTTATGGTTTTGTTTCTCGTTATGGACTTATTGATTTGTCAATGAGTTTAGATCAGATTGGTGTTTTAAGTAAGAGTGTTGAGGATAATGCATTGCTTCTTGATGTGATTAAAGGGAGAGATGTTAGGGATCCTATAAGTCATACTTATGATTCAAGGATTAAGGTTTCAAGACTAGGAAAGATTAATATTGGAGTAATGAAACCTGTTTCAACTAAACCTGTTCAGGATTTAATTGATAAAAAAATAGATGAGTTTTGTAAGAAGTATAAGCTTGAAAAGAAGAATGTTGACATTAAGTATATTGATTTGGCTGTACAGACTTATTATCCTTTGGTTTATGTCGAGTTATTTTCCGGAACTAGAAAGTTTGATGGAAGAAGATTTGGAGTTAAGATAGAGGAGGGTGCTGGGCCAGAGTTGTTGAGGAGAATTTTAGGAGGGAGTGAGATAACTAGAGAGGAATATCATGGCAGGTATTACAGCAAGGCACTTCAGGTTAAGGAGATAATTAAGAAGGAGTTTGAACGTGTGTTCAGAGAAGTTGATTGTATTATTATTCCAACTTGCCCTGGACTTCCATGGAAGATTGGAGAGAGTATGAGTGTTGAGGAGGTTTATGCTTATGATGCTTTAACAATTCCAGCAAATCTCGGAGAGATTTGTGCTATTACTCTTCCTGCTGGTCAAGTTAGTGGAGTTCCTGTTGGCATTCAGGTTTTGTGTGGAAAGGGACAGGATTCTAAGCTGTTAAGTATTGCAAAGATGATTGAGGATTTGAAATAAGAAATATTTATTAATATATTTAATATATATTTAACATGGATAAAAAAGAGAAAGAAAAAATATTGAGAGGAGTATTATGGACTTTAGGAATAATTGCTTTATTATTAATTATTTATGGAATTGCTAAAATTATCTTTTGATTGATTTAATATGTTAAGTGATGATTTACTTAATTGGTTTGGTAACTTTCTTAATTTTATGATATTAATTTACCTTATTCTTTTAACGTTTAATTCAGGAACTTTAGATTTATTTCAAACTTTAATTTCTGCTTTTGGATTACTTGTTTCTGTTTTAATTCATCTTTATACTTCTTTAAAAAATAGATAATAATTAACTTTATAAGTTATTATTTATTATTCTAAAAATGGTTAATATTAAAGGGGTTGAAATTGAGTGGTTGGGACACTCAGGATTTTTAATTAGGACGAAAGAGGGAAAGAAGATTGTAATAGATCCATTTCAAGTTTCTGATATGGTTTCTGAAAAGCATAAGGCAGATGTTATTTTAATTACACATGGGCATCATGACCACTGCAGTTTAGCAGATATAGAGAAGATTGCTAATCCAGCGGGGTGTGAGATTGTAATTCCAATAGACTGTCAGAGTAAGATAAATAAGATTATTGATAAGATTAACTTGAAGATTAATATTGCTACTGTTGGTCTTAAGGTAAAGGTAGGTGGAATTAATTTTTACTCATTCCCTGCATATAATATTGGAAAGACCTTTCATCAAAGAGAAGAGGGATGGATGGGCTACATGTTAAAACTTGATGATGTTATAATATATCATTCTGGAGATACAGATAAGATTCCTGAGATGGATAATTTAGTTTATGTAAGGCAAGATGGAGAGGAATTTGTCTTATTACTTCCGGTTTCTGGAACTTATTCGATGACTGCTGAGGAAGCTGCAGAGGTTGCTATGAATATCAAACCAAATATTGCAATACCTATGCATTATGGAAGTATTGTTGGGAGTTTAGAGGATGCAGAAAGATTTAAGGAAATATGTAAGGCAAATGGAGTGCATGCCTTGATTCTTGATAAGAAGTAAAATGGATAAATTTGAGTATGCTGCTGGAAGTGAGGAGATTTTTCTTGATTTTATTGAAAATTTATCTGAAAAAGATAATATTGGACTAATAAGCCACACAGATCTTGATGGTATTACTTCTGCTAAGGTAGTTTATGATTCTTTGAAAAATGATTTTAATATTAAGCTAATTAAATTTGTCAATTATGATGAGATTAATGATAAGTTTGTTAGCGAAATTAAAAAATCTAGATGCAACAAATTAATCTTTACTGATTTGGCTATTGATGATGTATCTGTTATTAAGAGGCTGGAGAAGTTTAGTAGTATCTTGATTTTAGATCACCACTTATTTAATGAAGATCTTAATTCACAGAAAACTAGTTTTATTGACATTCAAGGACAGTGTGCTGCTTATATTTGTTATAAGTTATTTTCTAAGGTGTATGATATAGAAGTTTTGGATTGGGTTGTTGCGTGTGGGTGTGTTGCTGATTGGGCTTATTTTAATAATAGAGAGTTTATGGCTAGGATCTTTAAGAAATATGGAGATAAGTTTGAGTTTGTTGATGATAATGGAATGGAGAGTATAAGAAAGTCTGGCAAGTTCTGGGAGCTTCAATGGGATTTATCTCTAGCCTTAATTTATTTTAAAGATGATGTAAAGAGGGTTTTTGAGTCTGTTGGCAATGAATATGGAGAGGTTGGAGATTTGAGAAAGTATTCTAAAGAGGTTCAAAAAGAAATTGACAGAGGAGTTGAGGAATTTGAGAAGGAAAAAGAAGATTATGGAGATGTTTACTTATGGGAATATAAAAATGGAAGGTATTCAGTGAGAAGTATTATATCCACTCTTACAAGTGCTAAATATATTCATAAAACAATAATTATTTTAAATAAAAAAGAAGATAAGTATATTATATCTACTAGAAGACAGGATAAGAGAGTTAATGTTACAGAATTTCTTCAAAAATTACTTAATGGCTTTAAAGGAGCTTTTGCTGGAGGCCATGTAGCTGCTGGTGGGGGGCATTTTTTTGTTAAGGATTTGGAGAAATTTAAGGGAAACTTAAAGAGGATTAAATTTTAAGTTATGAAAGAAAGAGAGGCAGAAATTTTTAATTATTTTTTAGGAGCAGGAATAGTTTTTACTAGTTTTTTCTATGCCTTTCCAGAATCTGCAAATTATTTTGTAGCTAAATTAGATCATTTTTGTCAAGACTTATGTAATTCTGTTAGTGAGAAAAATGCAAAACCTCAAATAACAAGACTTCCAGATATTAAACTTAGTGAGTATGAGCTTGCTTTAGAAGAGAGAGCACTTAAGGATCTTGAGAGAGAAGAAAAGGAAGCCCTCAAAAAAGCTGAAAAAACCGGAAAATCTGTTACAAATTTGAGCAATAAACTATATAAATAATTCATAACTAGTTTTTGCAACTGAAAGACTTAAAGTAATTAAGTCTGCAGTTAATAAATTAACTGAAAGGAGGTTTAAAAAAGAGTGATAAAAAATGGTACTTGATTTTGCAAAAGAGGCAATTGAGCATGCGCACACTCATAGCATTAATTTTGATGAATTAAAAGCTGGAAAGGCTAATATCAAGGTTTTTGGTGTAGGGGGTGCTGGATGTAATGCAGTTACTTGGCTTTTCAATAAGGGAGTTAGCGGAGCAACAGTTTATGCTGCTAACACTGATGCACTACACCTTAGTATTACTAAATCTGATGAGAAGATTCTTATCGGAAAAGAACTTACTAGAGGTCTAGGATGTGGAGGTTACCCTAATAGAGGAAGAGAGGCTGCAAAAGAGTCTTTAGCTGATATCAAGAAGTCTGTTTCTGGAGCAGATATGACTTTCATCATTTCTGGAGAAGGCGGAGGAACTGGTACTGGAGCTGCACCTGTTTTCGCACAGATGGCCAAAGAGGCTGGAGCTGTGGTTATAGGGGTTGTTACAATGCCATTTGACTGTGAAAAGTCAAGAATAGATAAAGCTGAATTCGGTCTTCAAGAATTGAGAGAGGCTGCTGATACATGTATTGTTATTGATAACAATAGACTTGTAGATATTGCAGGAAATTTACCAATAGAGCAAGCATTCGCAGTTGCAAATGAACTTGTTAGTACAATGATAAAAGGAATCGTGGAAACTATTACCTTGCCTTCATTGATTAACCTGGACTATGCAGATGTTTCTTCTATTATGAAGAATGGAGATGTAGCTGTAATTGGTATTGGAGAGTCTGATACACAGAACAGGGTTGATGAGGCTGTAAGACAGGCTTTAACACATCCTTTGCTTGATGTGGACTATAGAGGAGCTAGTGGAGCACTTATTCACATAACTTGCGGACCAGATATGAAACTTGAAGAATTCAGTAATATAGGACAGTTAATAACTGAAAACCTAAATCCTGAAGCCCAGGTAATTATCGGAGCGAGAATTAATAAGGAATTTGCAGGAAAAATAAGAGTAGTTACAATTATGACTGGTGTTAAATCACCATACATACTTGGAAGACCTGCATTTGAAGCTAGTTCAATGAAGTCGCATATGTCTGATTTAGGAATAGAGACTTTTAGATAAACAGAAGTAAATTTATTTTTATTTTTTTAACTTCTTTTTTATTTTTTTATTATAATATAAGTTAATGTAACTAAAATCCAGAGGTTATATGTTTATAATAGGCTAATTATATTTAATTGAACAATTATTAGAAGTAACTTAGTGGAATTTTAAAATTTTTACTGGGAAAAATTTATTATTAATTATTTAACATTATTATTTAAGTAGATTTTCGAATCATAAAGTTTTTAATACTAGATTTTTATATTACTTTATGAGTGAAAAGAAAATGGTGGAGAGCAAGAATAATAGTGATAATTACAAGAAGGTTGCAATAGGTGTGATTATTGCTGCTGCAGTCTTGTTGTTAATTGCAGGATACATGTATTATTCTAATCTGCCTAAAAATTTTAAGGTAGTATATAACGGAGCTAGATTAGTTGATGGAGGAAGAAATAATCTAGATGTAACTTATACTGTTCAGGATGGAAAGATAACTGACTGTACAGGAGTTTATACTGAAAATCGTGATGGATCGTCAAATCTTCATGGTTGTGATTTTGAACTTATTCTTAATAATAGTTATGATGTTCCTTTAAATGGAGTAGTTTATAGGTATCCTTTATTTGGAGAGCTTAATGGAACTTACATAAGTGAGGATGGAAAAGAAGGGTATAAGTGGCAAATTCTGGCCTGATTTGAGTTAGATAATTCTTTTAAATGCGTTTTTCTTTAGATTTTTATGGAAATAACAAAAGAGACTCTTGGCGAGATTGATAGTCTTAGAGATATTGAGAATATGAAAAGAGTAGAGGCTGCTTTATTTATTTCTGGAAAGTTTCTTTCAACACAAGAGTTAGTTGCTTTAACAGACTTAAACCCAATACTCCTTAATCAGGCATTAAGCTCTTTAAGTGATAAGTATAGTGAGGATTTTTCTATAGAGGTTGTTAATAAGGGAGATTTATGGAAGATGGATGTTAGAAAAGAGTATATTGATATTGTTAATCGCCTTGCTACTGGAAGTGAGGAGTTTACTAAGGCTGAACAAGAGACTCTAGCAGTTATAGCACATAAGCAACCAGTAAGCCAGGCAAAAATAATTCAAATAAGAGGAAATAAGGCTTATGATCATATTAAGAAGTTTTTAGATATAGGATTGATACACTCTAAGAGACTTGGAAGAACAAGAGAGTTAAGCTTGAGTAATGAGTTCCATGATTATTTTAGTTTAGGTAAAAAAGAGAGATCTCAGGGAAAAAAGGAAGATAATGAAGCAATAGAAGAGGGAGAGTGATAGAAGTGGAAGCTATTACTATTGTTTACCTTTTTTACATATTTGTCAGCGTTTATTTTATGTTTTTATTTCTATTAACTTTTTTACAGAACAAGAAATATATGTTTTATGAACCAAAACCAGAAAATAAAAAATCTGTAAGTATTTTAATTCCTGCTTACAATGAAGAATCAAGTATTGAAGGAACTGTCAAGGCTGTTTTAGCTTCTGATTATAAATACATAAAAGAAATTATTATAATTAATGATGGAAGTAGTGATAATACTAAAAAAATAGCTCAGGCATTAGAAAAAAAATATGATAAGGTTAAATTATTTGATAAAAAAAATTCTGGAAAAGCTGATTCTTTAAATCAGGCCTTAAAGCTTGCAAAAGGAGATTTGATTGCAGTTGTTGATGCTGATTCTTATCCTTCTGTTGATGCACTTTCTAAAATGGTCGGCTTTTTTGATGAAGAAGGTGTTGGAGCAGTAACAACAAGAATTTTAGTAAGGAATCCGGAAACTTTTATACAAAAGTTACAGGCTATAGAATATAAAGTTATAGGATTTACTAGGAAGCTTCTAGGTTTTTTAGATGCAATTTATGTTACTCCTGGACCTTTGGCTATTTATGATAGAGAGACTTTAGTGAAGATTGGAGGATTTGATGTAAAAAACATGACTGAAGATATTGAGAT
>DYHK01000027.1:0-4812 GCA_020724205.1 Candidatus Aenigmatarchaeum sp.
ATAAACATTAATTGTTCACCATCAATTATTGCAAATCTAGCATTTAGTCCCTTAAGAGCTCTTACCTCAGCAACCTTTGCCATCTCTCTTGCAACCTTTTCATTATGATCTCCAACAGGTGCAGCAATTCTTACCTTTACTCCACGTCTTCTAGCCTTGTCAAGAACAGGCATTAAGGCTTCAAGCTTTCTATTAAGCCCCTCAGATGTTGTAACAATAGTAACAGTCTTTTCAGCACCACCAATAAGCATATACAAATGATTATACATATTTGTTCTTCCTCTTAAACTTCCAGAAAGATCAGCAGGTTCAACAAACTTAACTCCTTGTGTAAAAATACTGCTTAATTCTCTTAAAACATCATCACTCTTTAATTCTTCAAGCCTCTTTGTCTTCTCCTTAGCCTCAACCATCAAATTTCTCTTAACCCTCTCAATAACCTCTTCAGGTTTAAGAGCAACAAACTTAATCGGCTTTCCTAACTTCATAACAATAAAGCCCTTTTTCTCCAATGATTCAAGGATGTCATAAGTTCTTGATCTTGGAACATCAGAAATATTACTTAACTCACCAGCAGTTGAGACTCCACGGGATAGAAGAGCAGTCCAAACCTTGACTTCATAGAGATTAAGGTCGAATATTTTCCTTAACCTTCCTAAAAACTCCTCTTTGACAATCATTTTTATTTTTTATTTTTGTAAGTTAATATAGTTAATTTAATTCAGAGGTATATTTAAATGTTTTCATATATTGTTTCTATCGAATGACTATTTTTTTTCACTTCTCACTGAGGGTTAATAACAAATTTATTTAACCTTTTTAATATATACATTTACTAAATTACTTTTTATATCAATACTTTCAAAAACATAATCATTATTTTTAATATTTTCATTAGTTAAAGTAATTTTTTTCGCATTTGTTCTTTCTTTAATAAAATCTTCCTGAGATTTTATCAAACTAACAATTTTTTTATCAGCATTTATAATAAGTTCAATAAAATTCTCCTTTACCATTCCTGCTTTTTTTCTCATTCCCTGAATATGTCTTGAAAGATTTCTTGCATAACCCTCTGCCTCAAGTTCTTCACTCATTGTAATATCAAGCTCTACTTTTTCTTCGTCGCTAACAACAAAATCAACTTTTTTTACATTTAATTGTTCCTTAATAATTTCCACAGCCTGCTTAGAAATTTTTTTCTTACAATAAACCAAAGCTTTTGAAAGAGGCCACTTCAATCCTATCTTATGTTTATCTCTCTCAGCTAATCCTAATTCAATTATTTTTATTATCTCAGAAAACTCTTCCTCTAATTTAATATCAATTCTCTTCTCTTCATAATCTGGCCAAGAACTTAAGTGAACAGATTCTTCCTTAACAATGCCCTGCGTCTTTAAACCCTGCCATATCTTCTCTGTTATAAACGGAGAAACTGGAGCTAATAACTTTAAGATATTAACCAAACAATAAGTTACAACCGCACTATTATCCTTTTCTCTTGTCATCTGTATATACTTTCTAGATAAATCATCAAGAATAAATTCAGAAATTCCTCTAAGAGCATTCTGAAGTTCAAATGTTTCAATATCTTTAGAATAATTTTTCATTACACTATTAAGCCTTGAAATAATCCACATATCTTCAGGATCTTTTAGATTTAATTTCTTATTTGATGTTAGATTTTTTAAATTCCATAAAACATTGAGTACTCTTCCGATTTCTTTCTTTGCAATATCTACATTAAACTTTTGAATCTCATAAGGAGCAATATCCCAGCAGAAGTAATACCTCACAATATCTGCCCCCATGTCATCCAAGGCATCTTCTGCATTTATGACGTTTCCCAAACTTTTTGACATCTTATCTCCCTTCTTATCAAGAACCCATCCAGTCATACTTACAGCTTTGTAAGGAGCCTTTCCAAAAACAGCAGCAGAGCAGAACATTAACGAGTAGAACCATCCTCTTATCTGATCCTGAGCCTCATTAATTCTATCAACAGGAAAATGTTCCTCAAATATTTTCTTATTTTGGTAAGGATAACCTAAACTAGCCCATGGAGCAACTCCAGAATCAAACCAGACATCAAGTATTCCAGGGAATTTTTTCATCTCACTCTTGCACTTCTTACACTTAAAACTAACTTCCTCAACACTATGAAGGTCTTTTATTTTTTCACCAGAAGCTTTTTCAAGTTCTTCCTTGCTTGAAATAATTTTTTCCTCATCACACTTACTACACTTCCATAAGGGTATTGGTATCCCCCAGTATCTCTGTCGTGAAATATTCCAGTCTTCAGCATTTTCAATCCAATTATCAAATCTCTCTCCAGAAAATTTTGGCATCCAATCAACTTTTTTATTTTCCTTCTGCATAACACCTTTAACCTTATCAACACTAAAGAACAATTGTTTACTTAATCTGAAGATTAAAGGAGACTTACACCTCCAACACAAAGGATAACTATGTGTAATACTCTCACTATACAATAATTTTTCCTCACGCTTTAAAACTTCCATTATTTCCTTATCAGCCTTCTTGACAAAACCACTAAATCCAGATTCTTTAGTAAAATTACATGACTCATCAACTGGAGATACACAAGCTAGTTTATAATGTTGCCCGACGATAAAATCAGTCTTTCCATGACCAGGAGCAACATGAACAAAACCAGTTCCCTCAGACATTGTTACAAACTCCTCATACAAATCTTTTGAATCTCCAACCGCCTTCTTAGTCTTAATCTTAGAAGCCACTCTCTCCTTTAACATCGAGATAGAAGCCACTATCTCGTGAGCTCTTCCAAGTTTTCCCTTTTCCAACTCTTTTTGTAATGGAACATCAAGTAAACTCTCATACCTCATTCCAACTAACTTTTCCCCCTTAAATTTTTCAATAACAGAATACCCAAAGCCCAACTCAGAAAGTTTTTCCAATCTCTTTTCACCAATAATTATTTTTTTACCCGCGCCACTTAACTCAACTAAAACATAATCTTCTTCAGGTGCAATAGCAATTGCAACATTAGCAGGTAGGGTCCAAGGAGTTGTAGTATAAACTAAAATATACTCATCTCCCTTTTTCTTTCCAACACCTCCTTTAAGCTTAAACATAACATAAACTCCAGGGTCTGTTACATCCTTATAACTATCAGTCACCTCATAACCAGCAAGACTTGTCTGGCAGTGAGGGCACCACATAACTGGTTTTTCCCCCTCATAAACCATATCTTTTTCATACATCTTGGAAAATGCCCACCATCCAGATTGAATATAATAATTCTCGTAAGTAAGATAAGGCTCTTTTAACTGGTAAAGACTTCCAAGTTTTCCATAAACTCTCATCCATAGATCCTTATTAACAGCAGCATTTTCCTTACACTCTTTCATAAACTTTCCAATTCCAAAAGCCTCAATATCCTTCTTTGTTGTAAGCCCAAGCTTCTTCTCCACCATATTCTCTATAGGTAGGCCATGAGTATCAAATCCTGGCTGAAACAAAACATTATATCCCTTCATAAAATAAAGCCTAATAATCATATCCTTAAAAACAGTGTTCTTAATATGGCCAACATGCGGAATAAAATTAGCATAAGGAGGTCCCTCTAACATAAAAAACTTCTTTCCCTTCCTATTCATTAGTTTATAGTAAATCTTATTCTTCTTCCAGAATTCATCTATCTCACTCTGTACCTGTTTTAAATCTATCATACCTTAATACCTATTCTAAGATTTATTAAGCTTATGATCTGCCTTGTCTAAAAGAACAGCTATTCTTTGAGAAATCCCTTTTTCTCCAGTCCATCTTACTCTTACTAACTCATCATATATCATTAAAGCCTCACTTGTCATAAGATCACTTAAATCTCTTGTTTTATCTTCTTCTCTAAATGCTCTTTGGTTAGATGGAGAGATATCAAAAGTATACAAAGTTCCACTTTCTGAAAGACTTATAACACTTTTTATAGGATTAGAATATTTTACAACCCCTCCATTCCTTACTAAATTCCTTGCAAGCATACTCCTTCCAACAAGATTTGGGGCTAAAATTCCATTAATATTTTCATAGAACATCAAGTGATTATAAGATGAATAAACTGCCTCATTTGTTTTAAGTGCCTGTATCATTAACTTACCTACTATCAGCTATTTTTAAGAATTATTGTGCTAGTTTAAAGCAACCCTCTTCAAAGTATCAAGCTCTGTATGGCTTAGCTCAGAAGGAATGATTATACAATAAGGAGCCTTAATTTTATCCTCAGAAATTTTATCAAGATTATCATAGAAAAACTTACTCTTAACTCCAAGCCTTGAGCCTACAATAATCTTGTCAAACTTAAATCCAGCTTCCTTTAATTGTTTCATAGCATCAGAAAATTCTAAACCAATATCAATCAGCAGAAGAGTGTGTGCATGTATGCTCTGATTTTCTTTAATAATCTCCATAAAACTAGTTGGCCTGTAATTATTAAGCCATTTTGGAAGAGAAGCTGTCTTTCCAAACTTGTAAGCACTTAATCCAGACTCAGCAACAGCATCAAAAACACTTCCAGCATGAAGAATTTTATACCTTACTCTCTGTTTTTCACAAGCGTCAATTAAAGCAATATGTGTTGTAGCAACTAGAGGACTTCCATAAACAAGCAGAACAATATCTTCTTTTTTAGCCATAGAAACAATATCCTCACTCTCAACAAACTCTCTATCAGCTTCAATTACTTTAATCTTCAATTCTTTCTCTAACTCTTTTTTAGTATACGGAAACTCAACAGTATACTTCTCAAGATAAATCTTCTTAACATTAGCACTCTTC
>DYHK01000027.1:4822-7494 GCA_020724205.1 Candidatus Aenigmatarchaeum sp.
TCAATATCTTCTTTCCGTGTAAGCTTATCCCACTAATATCTAATCCCAGTCCAATAATGTATAGCATATAATAATAAAGAATCAAGAGTTTTAAAATGCTACTTTAAATTAGGCTGAACATACTCTTCTAATCTTGAATATGGTTGAATAGGCACTGGAGTTGGTTCAGGAGAAGGTTCAGGAGAAGGTTCAGGGACTAAAGAACTAATTTTATCTTTCATCCAACTAGATGCACTCTTCCAAAATGGTTTTTTATTTAATAATTTAGGATCAATATCCTTAATATACATTGAAGAGGCTAATGAGAGCAACCCAATTCCATATATTAAGTAATTATAACTATCTTGATTAATTGGTTCACCACTAGAAGTATAATTAAGTAAGTCAACTCCAATTTTTCCAACTAATCCAACTCCTGCTATAAATGTTGGAAACCTTACAACAGAATTAAATTTCTTGTAAAATTCTATTGTAGGATTAATTACTCTTTCTTCAGAAGTATTTTCATCATTAATCATTCCAAGTACCCCTCTTATATTATAACCACAATCTGGAACGTTAAGAATAATTCTTGCATGGAATTCCATTGGTCCAAATAATTCTCTACCTACAGAGGCATAAGATACAAGATTAATAAAAAATAAACCCATACCAACAAAGTATTTTTTCCTTCCCTCATCTAAATTAAGGTTTTTACTAAGTTTTGTATATTGCCTTAAGACTTCTTCATCTGCTACTTTTACAACCTTTACTAAGTGTTCAAGTGTCATTTTATCACTATTATAAAGTAAAGACACCCTTTATAAATCTTACTTAGTCTTAGATTACTATACTAGTTATTGAAAAATTTTCTGTTAATGTATCTAAAATTCATTTGTTATATTGTTAAATTTATAGGATAAAGTTGATAAATGGAAAATTTTCT
Source organism: Candidatus Aenigmatarchaeum sp. (assembly GCA_020724205.1). Taxonomy (GTDB): domain Archaea; phylum Nanobdellota; class Nanobdellia; order Pacearchaeales; family GW2011-AR1; genus JACPLR01. The sequence continues at coordinate 5,748 of DYHK01000027.1, forward strand.
CTAATGAAAATTTCTATAGATTTTTTAAATATAAGTATCTTATTTAATTTTAAAAAGGTTTAAAAATATTATCTAAAACATCTATTAATATGCCAATTAAAGATATAAATACTTTAGAAGTAAAATCAACGGATTTATTTTATGATGTAAGCTGGGGATTACGAGATCTTGTAGAACGCTACTCTATAGATTACACTAAAGCAGAATTATATTTTATGAGGGAAAAGGTTATACAAATGTTACAAAATGTAGGCATTTCACAAGATACTTACGATCCTAATGAACATCATTTTACTGCATGTGAAGCTGAGTATATTGTATTAAATGAAATGTACAATACTAATCATTCTTTTCGAGATATATCACCTAAATAATAAAAATTTTATAAATCTTACTTAGTCTTAGATTACTATACAAATCTTCACAATAATACTTATAAAGTTACTAATTTATTTAAGATTATGAAAAGAGAATCTCCAAATACAGTAGAAGAATTTCTTACAGTTGAGCATGTGCATTCAAAAACAAGTTATGATCTTCAAGGTTATTCAGTACAGCTCAGACTTACAGCAAAATCTGATGAAGGAGAACTAAAAACTTTTTACTTTAAAGGAAACTCTCCGGTAGTGAAAGGGAATAGAATTAATGTTACTTATCCAAAAACACTTTCTCCAGGTATGGATGGAGATAGAGAGGCTAATGTCCTTGCAATAAGTATGCTGGCTAATGGAGGAGACGTTCTTAGAACAGATTATTCTCCCGATGCTCACTTATTCTTTCATGTAGGGTCCCACCCACACTTTTTATAGAATTTTCAACCTTCTTCTCCTCCATTAAGAATTTCTTCAAGTTTAACAATCATTTCTTCAAATAAATCTGAAATATTTCTTCTATCATCAGCCTGTTTTTCAAATCCCCTTTCCTCTAATATCCTGCTCTCTCCTGCAAAATATTTTGAAGCCTGTTTAAGAAGTGCTAGAGTATCAGAATATGGTGCTTGAGAAATTCTCTGGGCAAACTCTTCAATTTCCAAGTATTTTACAGGTTCCCTTCTTATTTCTCCTTTAGGCTTTGATTTATATTTTGTATAATAGTTTGGTTTTGGCATTAAAAATTATCTTTTTCTTATTTTTAAATATACTTATCTTATTTAATTTTAAAAAGGTTTAAAAATAGCCCATATCATGACTTAATATGCAGACTAAAGACTTAAGACACTTACCATTAATAAAACTTCCAGAGAAAAAATATGACTTAAAAGGTCAACCCTTATTTGAAGTTGCTGAAATAACTGCCTCAGGCGATGCATGGAGAAGGTATTATCGTAGTGGAGAGTGTATAAGAAATGAAAAAATAGCTCATGTTAATGGAGCGAGAGAAATACAATTTTATGCATATGTGTTCGGAGTAATAGATGATGGTGAAAGAAGAAACCTAGCATATCTTTTAGAGAGATATCCAAACTCAAACGAAGGAAGTCTTATTTGCTTTACTAAATTAGCAGATATCTTAAATTACAGATCTATCCCTCTAAAGTAAGATTATATTTTAAGCGCATAATAAAAACTATTGAAACAATAGATGTTCTTGAAGAAAAATCTTACATCAGTATTCCATAAATTTTATCTTCAATCTCCTATTTATAACTCTTGTGTAAATAGTATAATAAATTATTCTTTGTGATTTTGTGTATTAGACTTTATTTTATCTTCAAGTGCTTTATACCTATAAAAATCAATATGATTTT
>DYHK01000027.1:7504-8289 GCA_020724205.1 Candidatus Aenigmatarchaeum sp.
CAACTTGATTACGAAAATGGGGAAATCGAAATTTATAAAAATCAATATGATATTGCATAAAGTTTGAGGTTCCTTTTGCTCCACAATATATTAAAACGCCTGTTCCAATTGCCTCAATGTCCCTATTTAAAATACCTATAACTCCTGCCAAAATCCCTACATATTCTCCTAATGGCTCACAAAAAGTTTGATATCTTGCTACAAACCTTGATCTTTCATCATTTTGATCTCTCATACTTAATTAGAAATTATAATATTTATAAATGTTTCGGTTATGTTACTACTATTAAATTACTCTTACTTCAGCACCTCACCAGTCTCTTCATACCACAAGTAAAGGTCAAGCTCACCAAGACTTATTCCAGTCTTATAAGAAATTTCTCTTAAAACATTTTCAATTTCAAGATACTTATTTTTTGTAAGTGACTTTGACTTAGGCTGTTCTATTAAACCATACCTAACAAGAAGATCAATAATGTGAAAATCAATTATAGCAACATCGCTATAACCAATATTTCTTAAGAAGTGACTAGCTTCCTTATATCCCAGTCCCTTAATATTCTCAACTAACCACTCTCTCCTCTCATCATCTCTATTAAACTCATCTAAAAATTCTTTTATATTATCCTTAAACTCTCTAGCCTTAACAATATATCCTGCACGTGCATTTGGAAACCTATGTCCAAGCTCTTTTAACCTGCTAGCAAGAACCTCCTCAGGCAAAACCAATAATCCTCCATTAACCTCGCTTTGTATTTTCATTCCACCACGAGCACTAAAATTAG
>DYHK01000028.1 GCA_020724205.1 Candidatus Aenigmatarchaeum sp.
TAAAATAAAATATTTTACGTAATAAAATAGACTTTCCCATAAGAAGTATTTATTATATATTTAATAGAAACACTTTCACTATTAGAAGGATAATCTCGTGAAAAATTTAGTTTCTTGTAATTATCCTTAATTAAAGTAAAATATACAAAACCCCCTACAACTAATAACAAAATAACTATAATTACAATATAGAAGTATCTTTTATTTTCTTTCATTTCTCCCTAAAAGCCCTTTTTACATCTTTATGATATGTAAAGTACCAAGCAACAATCCCTAGAACAAAAACATCAATAATGCCTATAAAAACTCCAGTAAAAACTTTTATTATTCCACTAGCCATTCCTATTATAGAGAGAATTACAACTAAAATTCTCGCCCAGTTCTTTCTCTTAAATAATCCTATTCCAATTAAAATATCAATAATCCCAAGAATAAGCATTAATATCCCAAAAACTACTAAAAACCTTAATAACAAAGAGCCTACAAATAAATCACTCTCACTTAAATTTGGATCAGTATTAAATATTTCTTGAATCTCACTAACACTTAAAAAAGAATCACCAATAATTCCAGCTAAGATAAACAGTAGCCCCATTACAATAGTTAATCCAGCACTAATAAAGAGCAATATTGCAACTACCTTAACAAAGAGAGGAAGTTCAACCCTTAAGCTCTTAGAAGTAACTTTCCCCTTACTTTTTACTCTCCTCTTAACCATTATATAAAATAACCATATATCTTTATAAATTTATTTAGTAGATAAATAAAATGAGAGACTTATATATAGGAATAGATGAATCAAATCATGGCAAGGTTCCTGAAATATTTGTAGGAGTAAGATCTTATGACTCTTATGACGCTATTGAAAATATACCTTTGTTAGGTAAGACAAGAAATCACTCAAATATAGGAGAAAGAGTAGGTACAAGAGAGTATAGATTTTTGGTTAGTCCATACAAAAGAGGAGATAAAACACTAAAGACAAACATTTTATTAAGTCTAACTAATCCCTTAATCAAGGAACAAAGTTTTGATTACTTACACCTATTAATAGATGGAGAAATTCCCAAAGAAGTAGGAATCATGACTCGTACTAGCTTATCACACATACTTAAAATCTCAAAAGAAAAGATCATTATTACTTCTGGACCAGATTATGATAGAAAATTTGAGCTCGTTAATATTGCAGATCAATTAGCTAATCATTTTTTTAGGAAAAAAACTTTAGAAGATCTAACAAGTCATAAATGTTTAGTAGAATTAGTTGATTCCCCATTTACATCCAATCCTGTTAGATATAGCTAGACTCTCAGCCTCTTGTATTTCTTTTTTATATAACTCTTGGTCTCCAACAAACCTAGCAACACAATAACCTTCACCCACCATCTTAACATTAATATTTTCTCCCTCAAGTAAAATATACCTCAGCTTTCTATCGTACTGGTCTTTATCCTCTCCAGATTTAACCAGAGTAACTCTTTTATTAAGAAGTGACTCCTCAATCCTATTTTTTGCAGGAGTATAACATTGTTTTCCACGCTCATCACAATCTATTCCAAGGAGCCTTACACTATCTCCTCCCTCAACAATTATAGTATCTCCATCAATTATTTTAGTCACAATCCTTTCTTCACTTTCCTGCTCTACAACACTCCCTACAATTGAAGGATTATACATATAAATAAAAGACAAGTTTATAATAAGGATAAGAGCAACAATACCAATAACTATAAGCATCATTTTATCCATATCTATATATAATTAAGAAAATTTAAATATCTATCTCAAGTTTAATATATATGAAAAAAGAGGCAATGGAGTATCTAACTCATCCTAGTAAAATACACTCCAACATTCTCTCCCCAGAGCATTTTAATAGTTTATTTAGCAGGAAAAACTTAACAATTGGTCAAAGATCAGCCGATTTAATAACAAGATTTGCAGGTAGTTGGACATTTATTTTATTATTTACAGTTGTTCTTATTATATGGGTTTTGGCTAATGGATATTTTTTAATAAAATGGTATAATGGAGCTTTTGACCCATACCCATTTATACTTCTTAACCTCTTTCTTTCATGTCTTGCAGCTATTCAAGCTCCAATTATTCTTATGAGCCAGAATAGAGAGAACGAGCGTGATAGGATACATATGCATTATGATTATGCTGTTAACCGAAAAGCCGAGAAAGAGATCCGTGAAATCCAGAAGGATCTTGATATAATTAAAAGAAAACTAGGCGTGAGATAAATCTCTATTTGAGTTTTATTTTATGTGCTATTAACTTAGATAAATGGAAAATTTTCTCAAATGAAAATTTATATGATTCATTAAAATTTAGTGTTTTTAATCTTCAGCAAATACTCACATCTTAATGTGATTAAGATTATTATTCTCTTAAAAAATAACTATCTGTAAGAAGTCTGTCTCTTAGATCTTGCCTTTGAATCACCTGGTTTGTAAGCTTCTTTTCTTCTTACATCTGCAACTAAGATATATTTATCATATTTTGAAAGAGCTTTTTTTAGTGCTTCGGATTTAGTTTTTTGAACAAGAGCCTTTGCAATAGCAAGTCTTGCAGCTTCTATTTGACCCTCTCTTCCTCCTCCCTGCACTCTAACCTTTATATCAAACTCTACATTTTTTAAGGTCTTCTTAGCAATCATTAATGGTTCTTCTATAGCTAGCCTATGGAATTCATAAAGAATTTGATAAGGAACATTGTTTATAGTAATTTTTCCACTTCCAGGAGTTATAATGGCCTTAGCTATACTTGATTTTCTCTTACCACTTACAATTAATATTTTTTCCTTTGGCATTTTATTTGATTAAACTAACTAATTCTTTTAATGTAATAAATTTTCCAGATTTTTCTTTTCCAGAAGTAACTTTTTTTGAGTTTTCATATTCTTTAGGAATAGTATTATAACAAATTATTCTTTTCATAGCCTCTCTCCCTCTACCCTCTTTATGAGATACCATTCCTCTTATAGCTCTTTTTAATATTCTTTCAGGATTCCTTTCCATTTTAGGACCCTTTAAACTACTCCCTCCTCTTGATACCTTTATTAAATATCTTTTAACAATGTCTTTTTTATTACCCATTATTATTACTTCATCTGAATTAAGAATAATTACTTTTTTACCAAGTAGAGACTGTTTAGCGACATAACTGGCAAGTCTTCCCATGATTGCATGTTTCCCATCTATAATTACTTGATTTTCCATATTATTTAACATCCTTATTTGTTATTATTCTTATATTCTTAGCCTCAGGATTTTTCTTTATCTCTTCAAGAATATTAGTTGATTCTACTTTAGATTTTTTCAATTTTTCAAGTGCTGAAGCAGAAAAGTAAAGAGCAACAATTCTTATTTTTTTACTTACCTCTCCATTACCTAAGACTTTTCCAGGAATGATAATTGTCTCATTATCTTTTGCAATTTTATCTATTTCATTTAGATTAATATCTGATTGCTTTCTTCTAGGAGTAGATATTAAATGCCCTACTTTTAACCACTTAGAATTTTTCTTAGCATGAATTATAGTATCAACTAACTCCTGATCTGTTTTTCTTCTCAATTTTCTTTCAATTTTTGTTTTGTTCATTTTGAGTATTATATTTATGCGGGAGAGAGGATTCGAACCTCTGCAAGCACTAAGCTATCACGGCCTTAACGTGACCCGTTTGACCGCTCCGGCACTCCCGCTTGTAGTGCATTAAACTTATTTTACTTCTTCACAACCTTAGATATTTCGCCAAGGTTTTTATTAAGTGCCTTTACAGCATCACTAAATATTTCATTTGGTTTTATTTGACCCCAAGATTCTATAAAAAAGACAATATCTTCTCCAGCTTTTGTTTCAATTCCTTTTTCTTCAGAGCCATCAAGAGAGTCTATATAATCCATATCTTGCGTACAAAAATATATTTCTCCAGATTTAATTTTACCCTTTGGAGGATTTAATAATGAATCTTTTAATTTTTCGATTATTTTTTCAGCAACTTCAGCTCTTTTTATATGAATTTCAGTTATATTTCTGTAATATGCAAGTCCTGGAGAAAATTTAGCATGATCTTTACCCTTCCCTAACCTTGCGAAACAAACAATTTCTATTTCTTGATCCTTTTCTAAGAATACAAGAGGCATCTTAGGGTAAATAACTTCAACATCTCCCTTTATATCTCCAGAATAAACAGTACAAGGCCCCTTTGCCTTAAGAGTAAGATGAAGTTCACTTTTCATACTAGCCTTTTCATCATTTTTAACCTCTTCTAATTTTCTGTTGCTTCTTATAGGCACTAAACCTAATCTATGTGCAATTATCTCATCATAAAGTGCAGAATCATTTTTATGGATTTCAACCTCATCAATTGCAACAACTGGAATTTCATTTATACTTCTTCGTATAGCATTCGCTAAAGTTTCATTTGTTTTTAGAATAAACTTTACTTGACTTTGTATTTTATCTTGTTTCATTTTAATCTTTATAAAAAGGGATTTTTAAACTCTCCTTCCTCTCCTTCCTCCCTTCTTTTTTGGTCCACCTCTAGCTACTCTAGTTGTTTCTGAAATACTTATTATTTTAAATCCATCTTTTGATAGAGTTTTTACTATAGTATGCGCTCCAGGACCTAAAGCAGGACTTCCTGTTTTTGCTCTTATTCTAATGTATAAATTATTAATACCTAGTTCCTTTATTTCTTCAGCAACTTTCTTTGCAATAAACATAGCAGTAGTAGGATTTGCTTTAAGTCTATCTTGTTTAGTAACCATTCCTCCAGAACATCTAGAAATTGTGTGACCTGATAAATCTGTAACATGAACAATTGTATTATTGAATGAAGAGAATATATACATAATACCTACATGTTCTAATTCTTCTTTATTCATTTTCAATTTCCTCCTCAAGATTTTCTGTTGCTTTTTGAATCTCTTTTTTTGGTTTTTGAGAAAGAAGTACTCTAATCTTCCCCTCTTCGTCAATATTTACCATATATGATGGAATATTAACTATTCTATCTCCAACTACTACATGTTTATGAGTAATTAATTGTCTAGCTCCTTTAGGAGTAGTTGCCAGTTTTTTCGATACTAATACTGTTTGTAGCCTTCTTTTTAATATATCTTCCTCTGTTAAAGAAAGAACATCCACAGCAGTCTTGACATTGAATCCTAACTTATTCAGCTTATTCAAAAATTTAACCTGTTCTTCCTCATTAGAATATATAACTTTTTTAGCAGTATTTCTTATAATATCTAGTTTAGCCTTCGCTTTCCATATTTCTCTTTTAGTCTTAAGCCCATACTTCTCTACGATTTTATTTTCTTCTTCAATTCTTGTTGAATCAAAGATTTGTCTTGGCTTACTGAATTTTTTGTGTTTTCTTAACATTTTACTTTCTTACTCCTACTGCCTTTTTCCTCCCTTGTTTTCTGAAGTGGCTTTTTGTTCTCTGACCTCTTACAGGTAGCCCTCTTGAGTGCCTTATTCCTTTATATGACTTTATTTTTTTAAATCTTTTAATATCAAATTCTCTTTTTAGGTCAAGATCTGTAGTAATAAGATGTTTTGTCTCTCCACTATCAAAATCAAATCTTCTATTCTTCATGAAATCAGGTACACTTAAATTTTTGATAAAGTTGCTTATCTTATCTATTTCCTCCTTTGATAATGAACCTATTTTTCTCCTTTTATCTAACTGAAGTTTATAACATATAGCATTTGAAATAGAAAAAGAAATACCCTTTATTCTTGCTAATCCGGCGTAGAGATTTCTTTCTCCGTTTATATCTGTAGATAGAATTCTAACTAGGACTTCCTGTCTTTCTTTCTCATGTCTTTTATCCTTAGGATTTTTCTCTTCTGTTTTTTGTTCTAATTTTTGTTCCATTTTTAAAATACAAAGATTTTATGTCTTTCATTTCCTGATAATTCTAAGATTATCCTTTTTTGTATAGCTGCCTTTGGATCTGGAAGGTTTGGAATTCTTCTTTTTAAATCTTCAAAAGATTCAAAAGGTTTTTCTTGTCTCTGCTCAAGAATCTCTTTCATATGTTTTTTTCCATATCCTGGTAAGAGTTCTATTTGATGCATTCTAGTATTTATTGCATTAGCATTATTAAAAAAGTCAACAAATTGTTTTTCTTTGCTGTCTATGACTCCTCCAATAAATTCCTCCAACTGAAATTTTGCATTTTCAGTTAGTTTCTCAGAAGGTAACCTTCCAAGTATATAATATATCTTATCTCTTTTACCCTCTCCAATATAAACTCTTTCTTTTACCTGAAGAGATATACCTTTCCTAGGTATTAATTGAAGTAAGGTAAAATTAGTTTCTCCAATAGCTTGAGCTATCGGCATCATTTTTCCTTCTAAAGGGTAACCATAAGGTAAATAATCTAGTACTATTGCATATTCTTCTTTCTGTGTCATTTTTAATTGTATTTTCCAACAATACTTGTGATTTGTTTAATTTCATTTTCATCTAAAGTTACTTCAGTGAATATTTTATTTACATCAGAGGCATCTGATGGAAGAAAGTCAATTATCTTTGCTATTTGATCACTTTTTATTTTATGATTATCAAGAGCTTCTAAATCTTTTCTTAAACTATCAGCCTTCTTTTGGTCTATATTTATGAATTTTTTGAAAAATTCATTTAACTCTTCCTTTCCATTATTCTCTTCCGCAAGTTTCTTTGCTTCTATTAAGCTTAGAGCTTTCATTTCTTTTATCATTTTTTATTCTCCTTATTTGTTATCCTTTTTAAATGAATTGCTGGTAATATAAATGTTTTTTCCTTCCCTAATTCTCTTACCTTTACAATATAACTTCTTCCTTGTTTACCCTGCACTACTCCAACTCTTCCTTGATCTCTCTCAGGAAAGCCTACATTTGTCACACTCTTTTCCCTTTTAAGAGCTACAATATCTCCTTTATTTAACTCTTTAAAGTATTCACTAAATCTAATTTTTCCACGTTCCCTAATATTCTTCCTTTTTGCCATAGTAATTATGTATTAATTATCTAAAAATAGTGCCTTTAAAAGCTTTCTTATTAGTAAATTTAGGTCAAAATTACTAGTTTATCTTACTCTAGAACTCTCAGAAATTGAGCCCTGGTTTAAATTACCACTATCACGAGCATCTTCCATACTCTTTTTTATATGACTGAACATTTTTGGCCCCCAAACCCCAACTCCACACCTCTCACAGAAATCAATAACACTATTTTGATCAACTTCAGTTTTACAATATATACACTTCTTAACCATTATCACTCACTCTTTTTATTAAGTTATTATCTTTACTAGCTTTTTAAATTTATTTGTAAATGAATGTTATCATAAGTTAACGATATTTATTTAAATATCAAGTAATATGTAAAATTATGAAATCTGAAAGTAAATTAGATCCAGGATTAGTTGCTGAAGCAGTTAGTAAGGCAGTTATTCCTTCTTGTATGGATGAAATTATGAATATGATAAAGGCATTTAAATCATCTTACCAAGGAGAATTACCTAATATTTACTTAACTCCTCTAACCAAATATTAATTATTGTTTACTCATACCTAAGTGCATCAACAACATTTATCTTACTAGCTCTCCATGCAGGCCAGCTTCCAGAAATAGCTCCAATAAGGAAAGCAAATACTAAACATCCTATAATCAAATAAATAGGAGCTGCTGCTTGTAATAAATTAGTACCAAGACCCTTAACAACAATTACCTCAATAGTTTTGCTCACCCCAAATCCAAAAATAACTCCTATAATCCCTCCAACCAAACCTAAAAGCCCAGACTCAATTAAGAAGATAGTAAGTATATCACTATTCTTTGCTCCAATTGCCTTCATAACTCCAATTTCTTTAGTCCTCTCCAATACAGAAGTATACATT
>DYHK01000132.1 GCA_020724205.1 Candidatus Aenigmatarchaeum sp.
GTATTATAGCTATATTTATAAAATTAGTCAATTCAATTTTTTTCTGTAAGAGTACTCAATTATTCTGTTGGTAACATAACGCTTAACATGTAGAGACGACTCGCCGAGTCGTCTCTACGTTCAAAAATCTGCTTAACTGAAGTTCTTATGTTAAGGAGTAGCTCTCGACAGTCAATTCGTTTCTCATTCCGGAATGAATCCGGAATCAAACCTCAAAGATCTCTGAATATTCTTATAATTCATCATTTAGGCAGTTTTGAACATTAAAATTTTTTATTTACAATTTGTCTTAGAAATTAGAATTTCGATATTAGAATTTCTTCACGCCAAATCTAATGTTAAAAATCAAACAGTTTCAATACCACCCCCTCAAGATTGCAAAAGTAAAAACTAATAAAGATTTAACTTGCTTCTTTAAATTAAAATTATATTTTAGAATGAGACTCATTCCTCTTTAATAACAAAAGGCTGGCGGTGGAAGTAATGTTGGATTATTATTTTTATACTGTAGGTTTTACTTAGAAGGAAATTTTGGATATAATGAAGAACTTAATTAGGAATGACTAATGAAAATATATTTTATTGTTTATTTGTTATTTAGTTTGAGCTTACAAGCACAAATATTTACCGGGCTTGCACCACTAAAAGTAGGTAATAGCTGGACGTATGTTGAAAACTATTTTGGCGATAATCCCGAATATGAAAAGCATACTGTTATTGATAGCAATGTCCAAATCGGAGATCAATTATATTATAAAGTGGAATCAAAATATGATCACGGAGATGGAGTTGGGTATTATGCTGTTATAGATAGTTATTATGTAAGATACGATACTGATTATGCTGATTCGAACTTTAAATATTTCCCAACAAACCCCAACATCGGTGAATGGATTCAGTATTATACTCCTGGTTCAGATAGCGGTGCACTTAAAAGTTCGATACTTGATACGGCAAGCTCGACCGTTTTTGGTGAACAAGTTAAATTTTATAGATTATATAGAGAACTTGGTGTTATAGGGAGTCTTGAACACTGGACAACTAGATTCGGTCGACTTTATTATAGCAGTGAGTTTATTGAATATTTTTTAGTTGGCTGCGTTATTGACGGCGTTGAGTATGGAGATACCACATTAGTATCAGTAGAATATGAAGAATCTCTTTCTAATGA
>DYHK01000133.1 GCA_020724205.1 Candidatus Aenigmatarchaeum sp.
ATCTATAAAATCAAATAAAACTCCTGTTAGAATAGGCCTTGTTTCATCAAGGGAAAATGAAAACAAGGTATTAAGCAAGGCAGTGTTTAACTCACTTTTTTTGATTACAAATCCTTCCTTTTTAGAAGTATTGGGGATTTTTGGAAAATCTGTAGCATTTAAACCTAAAATAGTTGATTTAAACGAACCGGAAGAAATTTTTATTTTTTCTTTGTCTTCATTAATTTCAATTTCATTATTAAGGTTTAAGACAATATCCAAAAAAGTTTTACCTGGAACTGTTATTTCTCCTTCCTTTTCAACTTTAGCTGGAATTTTAAGACTAACTGCATTTTCAAGGTTAGTAGCAGAAAATGAAACTTTAGAACCAGAAGCTGATATTAAGATATTTCCAAGTATCGGAAGCTGTGTTTTAGCTGAAATAAAATGAGATGCTGTACTAACAGTTCTTTTTAGATTTTCTGCTGAAGTTATGAATTTCATGTTTTAATATTTATCATATTTTAAATAGTAGTACTAGTAGTAGTATAGGGAGATAAGTGGAAAACTCTAAATTCTAAATTCTAAATTCTAAATTACTTCGGGATATAAATAGGTGGATAAATATGTGGATAATTGTTTATAAATTGTTGATAAGTTGATAACCTTAAAAAGTTATCCCAATAGCATTTTTTTAATCCCCGATAAATCCCCTTGAATATCCACATTTGTTGAGGCTAAAAGCTGAATGTTATCAACAGCATGCATTACAGTGGTATGATCTTTTCCACCAACAATTCTCCCAACTGTTTGGTAAGGGAGATTAATTTGAGTTCTTAAAATATACATCAAAATTTGTCTTGGTCTTGAATAAATCCTTGCCCGTGATTCACCCAGTAAGTCCCTTTTATTTATTGAATAATATTTAGCAATTGTTTTAACTATTTCTTCAGGGCTTGCTTTAATCTTGCTTTCTTCTAGACCGTTATTTTTACCTATTATTTTTTGTATGTTATCTATTGTCAGTTCGCCACCCTTTAGATTTATATCAGTGAAAAGTCTAACTAAAAAGCCCTCTATAGCCCTTGCAGACTCAATGTTTCCAGCAATTAATGAGACCATGTCAGGATCAAGTTTTAATCCTCTTTCCTCTGCTTTAATTTGGACAATGGCTGATCTTA
>DYHK01000134.1 GCA_020724205.1 Candidatus Aenigmatarchaeum sp.
TTTTTGCCAACTTCTCATTAAAAATCCTGTTATTATTAGGGCAATGCGTATAAGAGCCACTTTTATAAATGGTTCCGAATAGTAATAATAACCACCAATAGCAACAGGCACATTTTGCATTTCGACAGTATTGAAACCTTCTCCTCTTACAATTTCTACTTTGTAACTTAGATGCAAAAGGGCATAAGCAAGAATTACACCGCCTTGTAAAAAACAAACTATATCTACAAGGGCAAATACAATTGCTGACATAATTTTTTTCATAATGCTCCCATAAAAATAGTTGTACCCCGGGGAGGAATTGAACCTCCGCCCAACGGTTTAGGAAACCGCTGCTCTATCCACTGAGCTACCGCGGCATTATTTGTTCGAATTTTTTAATTATTCATTAGAAATATAATTATTAGGTCAGGTCTTTCCAATACGATTAAATAAAAGAGTAAATGCTTCTATACTGTTTTAGATTTCTAATAAATTAATTGTGAGACTCTAAACAACCTTGGAAGTTATGAGGAAATAAATAACAAATCTTGACCTGCAAGGTTAAGGTTTTACGCTCGCGATAAATCGTGCTCGAAATGACAAACTATATTTTTCAGGTCTCATATATTTACTCGTTGTGAGGATTAGAACAGACTAATGGAAAAACTTAAGTAAGAATAATCATTCAAAAACTTATCAGTGTAAATCATAAAAAATCAGTTTAATCTGCGTTCCATTTTCATATGAAAGATTATTTTTGCCTAATATCTACTTAATTCTCATAACGAATATATTTTCCATTTAACTCAGTCTTCCACGTATATTTATTATTGCAGTTATTAAGGATTATGAGCAGGTTTTCTACTAAAGTCGGGTTTAAAATCCAACTGAAATATGTTCTACTCCAACACTGAAAAATCTTAAAAAAATTTTTCTGAATTAAACAAGCATCTATTAGTCCTATTTTGCTAAATTTCACAACCAAAAATTAGAGATTATGTAATTCACAAAAGGAGAAATAATATGACAACAATAGTTGATGTATGGGGACGCGAAATTCTAGATTCGAGAGGCAACCCAACAATAGAAGTTGAAGTTACTTTAGAAAATGGAATAGTAGGAAGAGCCGCAGTACCCAGCCGTGCATCCACAGGTGAAAATGAAGCAGTTG
>DYHK01000135.1 GCA_020724205.1 Candidatus Aenigmatarchaeum sp.
TGGTTACACAAATTTCAATTTAACAAAAGTCATATTCCAACTTAAGCATAACATTGCCTCCCCAAGCAAAAAATATACTGTTACATGTGAAGAATAGAATAAACAATAGCATTATAATTTTCCATGCTCTCATTGTTTCCTCCGTTAAATGAATAGTTTGATTTAGGTTGTTTTGTCTGCTAGGAACCATTCTTTCATTTTATAGCTCCAACAATAAATATGGGAATGGAAGATTTATTTTTCTCAGTATTGCCCGGCTCTCTAAATCTATTGCAAAAACAAAATCACTATCGAAACAGCTTATAAACAGAACTTTATCATCTGGTCTAATTAAGAGTTTGGATGGTCCATTTACTTTGCCGGTAAGAGTTATTTTGTTCTTTATAGAATACTTTTTTACATCAATGATATAAAGAGTGTCATAAGCTCCTACTAAATAAGCTTCATTTCGTTTTGGGCTGTAAGCCATATAATAGGGATTCAAACTCCATGGAAACTTTAGTAGTGATTTGTAAAGTTGCTTAGTCTCAAGATTATAATTACCAAAATAACTTGCCATATACCTACCACGATTCTTTGATAGCTGATATGTTAAAAATATACTTTCATTATTTTCGGAAAAAGCTATATCATAGATACTAATACTATCTATATCGTTTTTATTTAAAACAAACTGCAAATTTTGTAAGCCTATATCTGTCTTATAAAATTCAAGTTCATGAGTTGAAGGTAATCCTCTATCTAATACAATCCATTTTGAATCCGGTGACTTTATAAATTGAACACCAACATCAAAATTATAATCATAAGGGATTTGGATTATTTCTTTAGTAATAAAATTAAATGAGAAAAGACCATTTAAATGAGAATAAAAATAGACCAGGCCAGGTTTATTTGTTATTTCTGCAGCTGTTATTCTTGGTGCACCAATAGAATCTAAACCAGTAGAAAAAAAGTTCTCTATTCTCCCTTCCCTAATATTGTAACTTGCTATAGAATGAGAAAATGGGGGTTCTTTTAATGAAAGACTAAAAACAAAATAATCTTTGTTTGTCGAAAGACACATTCTATTGATATCAAATTTGTCTGAGATACCAACAATGATTGTCTTTTTAATCTCAAAAGTCTGATTGTCTATCAAATAAATTGTT
>DYHK01000136.1 GCA_020724205.1 Candidatus Aenigmatarchaeum sp.
TGGAAATTAAAGATGGAAATTTATCAACCTGAAGAAGATTCTTACTTATTATCAGAAGCTGTTAGAGATTATATTAATTCTTTAGATGAAAAGAAATTACTATATTTAAAATGCCTTGATATGGGTACTGGATCTGGAATTCAATCAAGAAATTTATTAGAATTAGGAATTAATAAGGAAAATATTACTGCTGTAGATATTAATTTATCTGCTCTTGAAGAGGCTGAAAAACTTGGAGTTAAAATAAAAAAATCTGATTTATTTTCTGATTTAAGTGAGAGTTTTAATTTAATAATTTTTAATCCTCCTTATCTTCCTGAAGATAATTATGATAATCTTCCAGATACAACTGGAGGTAAGAAAGGAGATGAGATAGTAATTAGGTTTATTAAAAACTTAAAGGAGCATATGGAAAAAGAGGGAGTTTGTTTTCTATTAACTTCTAGTCTAACTCCTGAGGATAATTGGATCAGTGAAGCAAATACTAGTAAGCTCAAGTACGTAAAAATTAATTCAAAAAGATTATTTCAGGAAGAATTATATGTTTGGAAAATTCAAAGAATTGATGTATTGTAAATAATATAACTCTACTAAACTTAACTATTTTATATTAAAATTAGTTTAATTCTTATTTAATTTATTATCCAGTAACTTCTGGATTTTATTTTTTTTACTAATATATTTAAGTAACTAGATTCTGAATGAATGTTGTTACCTGATCTCTAAATATAACTACAAGGCCTAGAGATAATAACAGCAATATTAAAATACAGACAAGCAGAATTGTAACCCATGGAAAGGGCTTTTTTTGTTTTACTGGTTGAGCTTCTTTATGAGTCTGAAGATTCTGGTTTGTTGGGGGTTGATTAGAAAAAGAATTTTGATTTTGAATAACAGAATCATACTGCTGAGTTGTAGTTCTTGGAAGCTGGGGAAAGTTTTTCTGGGGAACTTGTTGATTTTGATCCTTTGTATTTACCTGAGGGATCTGTGAGGGATTAAAGGTATTACTCTGAGAGATTCCTCCTGTAAGGTAGTTTATTGCCTCATTAACCTCTTGAATATTATATCCTGCATTAATCATAGAAACTCTGGCTTGTTCAATTGATGCCCCTCTTTCAACTGCATTTTTTATGCCAGTTA
>DYHK01000137.1 GCA_020724205.1 Candidatus Aenigmatarchaeum sp.
TTTATTTGTTTTAGCGTCTATTGTTTTTTTGATGTTTTCTAGTAATTTAGGTGCTCAAATTATTGATGAAGAAGTAAGCATAATTATAAAGTTAAAGAAGGAGAATAATGGCCTCTTAAGAGTAAATAATAATTTGGAAAGTGACTTTTTAGAGGGTAAAAAAATATTAGAGAGGGATGGAGAATTTGTTGAGTTAAAAGTAAAGAATAGTGAATTAGATTCTCTAATGAGTTCAGATAATGTGGAAAATCTGGAATTGTCTGCCCCATTTAAAGCAATGCTTCAAGATAGCATAGGAGTAATAAATGCGAGTAATACTTGGAATGTGCAAGTAAATGGAATTAATGTGACTGGGACAAATCAAACTATTTGTGTTCTAGATACGGGGGTAGATTTTTCTCATCCAGATTTAGTTGGAAAGAATAAAACTTGTGTAATTGATTGTTATGGGAAAGCTTGTGTTGAAGATTGTTCTATTTCAGATGATAATGGGCATGGAACATTTGTTTCTGGAATAATTGCTGGTTCTGGTGGAATAACGGGAGTAGCATTTAACTCAAGTATAATTGGTTTGAAAGTATTAAATTCAGCAGGAGGATCGAGCGATAGTCCAAGTTTAGATTTGAAAAGAGCGATAGAGTGGTGTGTCAATAATAAAGATCAATATAACATTGGAGTAATTAGTATGAGCCTTGGTACAACAACATTATATTCAGATTACTGTGATTCAAGTTTTCAGAGTACTTGGACTGCTGCAATTAACGATGCTACAAATAAAAACATAAGTGTAATCGCGGCTACAGGAAATTCAGGAGGAGGGGTGGCTAGAAGCACAACTTCAATTTCTGCTCCGGCATGTATTCAAAATGCCCTTGCCGTTTCATCCACTAATAAAGATGATTCAGTTGCAAGTTATGGCCATTACAATAGTCTAGTTGATTTTCTTGCCCCTGGAACAAATATCAATAGTACATATTTGAATAATGGATATAGTATTGCATCAGGAACTAGTGCATCTACACCTCACGTAGCTGCAGCTTTTGCTTTGATAAGAGATTTTTATTACAGAACAAATAGTAGGGACCTTACTCCTGCAGAGATTCAAGCATCATTAAATGAAAGTGGAAAACAAATTTCT
>DYHK01000138.1 GCA_020724205.1 Candidatus Aenigmatarchaeum sp.
CTGTGCTTCTCCTTGGAATAACCTAACAAGTATTTTCTTGTCGCCAAGGAAAATTTTTCTTTGTTTTTTATCATCTATTTCTAACCTTCTACCGATTCTTAATTTTTTATTAGGGAGATTATTTTCTATTTCTTTCATTGGAAATCCATTATTCTGAAAAAGCTCTTCTGGTTTATAATTTCTTAACCACTGCTCAATAATTGACACATGATTAACTGTTGGATATTTTAAGCTACCAACCTTATGACTTCGATGGCTGCCCACGAATTTCTCACCACTAATTTCTTTTGGACCAGTTACACCTTTTGGATTCTTTAAAATAATCACCGGAATTCTTGAGTTAATTCCATTAATCCAGTCATTATACATTCTTACTATAGAAGAAAAAACTCTGATACCCTGATCGTGCGATAATTCGCAAAAAAATGGCCGTATGCCAAAAGAGGAAAAAAAAGATTCTATACGTTTATTGCTCCAGGTGCTCAAAAGCGACCGTGAGCCCATTTTATAGTGATTAAGATTAATCGCTAAAACTAGAAATCCATCTTTTTTAGGTGTTAAAAATTCTCTACATAATAAGGATGGCATTGTCGTTCCGGCTTCAAATTCTCCATCTCCTATAATACAAAAAGTGGTTCTTTTGTGGTTATTTAATATAGATCCTATCGCACAAGCTAAGACTATTCCCAACTCTCCTCCCGCATTAATAACTCCGGGTAACGCCGGAGATATTTCTGTTTGCAATCGAGGATCGGTGCCGAACTTAGAAACTAAATTGGATAACCCTTTATTGCCATAGTCTAAATCAGGATAAATTTCTCCAAGACTTCTTTCAAGATATAGATTAGCTATTAAAGCCGGCGCAGCATGCCCAGAGCCTAAAATTAAATAACTACTACTATTTGTAATTTGAATATATCGACAAAAATGGGCGTAGAGGAAATTAATACTAGGACATGCTCCCCAATGACCTAAAGCTATAGATTTAAGATCATCAAGCTTAAGTTTTCTTTTTAGTAAAACATTATCTCGCAAAAATAACTGAGCGACTGTAAGATAGTTTGCTGCCCTAAAATGATAATCAATATTTTGATGAAGTACCAATTGATTGTAAGGCAAAAAAGTATCAGAGTAT
>DYHK01000139.1 GCA_020724205.1 Candidatus Aenigmatarchaeum sp.
AATTTCAGACAACCAAACTTTTAGCTATCTGGATGTGGATATTCCTAAAAATCCATAGCTTTTATAATCACTTAATTCTATATACTATTCGGGATGGAACATGTTATGCCCAAATTGTAAAACCGATAAAAATGTTATAAAAAGAGGTACACGAAAGAACAAATACGTAAAGAAACAAATCTATTGGTGCAAGAGTTGCGAAAAGTATTTTGTAGAGCATGATGGTTTCGAGCATATGAGCTATCCGAAAGAAATAATTGTTAAAGTATTACATCTATTTGTGGAAGGTCTTTCTCTTAGCAAAATCAGGAACTACATTTATCAACATGAGGGCTACTATTTATATGATGGTACCATACTTTACTGGGTGAAGAAATATGCTAAACTTCTAAAAAAATTTGAGCGTAAGCTCAAGCCTAAGATAAAAGGGAGAATCCATAGTGATGAGGTAGTAGTAAAAGTAAGGAAAAAGAAATGTTACGACATAAACTCCATAGATAGCAAAACGAAATATAATCTGGAAAGAACATTGACTGAGAAAAGGGACAAAAAGTCGTTTAGAAAACATTTTAACAAATTGCGTGAAAAAATTTATGATCAAGCGTTAGAAAGATATCATAATGAGAAAGTGAAACCAGTAAAAGCCAGAAAACTTCTTACTTTTGTCACAGACGAATTAGAGCAGTATTTAGATGCCTTCAACAAATATTTTTATAGAGTAGCTAAGCTCGTTCATGGTGTCCCTATTGCATGTAAAAAATATGGATTGAAGTATAACAACAATTCTATCGAAAGACACAATGAAGATATTAAGCAGCGATGTAAGGTGACAAGAGGTTTTGATAATAATGATTCTGGAGACGCCTTTTTAGAATTAAGAAGGATTGTTTATAATTTTGTTAGACCTCATATGGGTCTAGAACATACACCAGCTGAAGAAGCTGAGATCCATCTAGAATTGGGAAGAAACAAGTTCTTAGGACTAATAAAATTTTTTTTGCCATTTGAAGAACGTGCCTTTTTTCCATTTTCTATAGAATACGAACAACCTTTTTTATCAGTAAGGTGCGAATTTTGAGGAATATCTCTCGACGGAAAGGTTTAAATAGTGCGAAATTTCGGT
>DYHK01000029.1 GCA_020724205.1 Candidatus Aenigmatarchaeum sp.
GTAAACTGCCTGAACTGCGAATTCTTTATTTCCTTCAGAGCCCTTATTTGGTGTAAGTGTAATTATAACGTCTTTTGATTCTCCTGCATTAAGTGTAGTTGTTCTTGGCTCAATAGACTTAAGAGTTGCCCATGAATCATAATTTGCTAACAATACTTGGTAAGTTGTCTGAGTTGTACCAGAGTTTCTTAGGCTTACCTTAACAGTCATATCCTTTCCTGCAACAGCTTCTGAAGTCAAAGATGCTGAAACATCAACTGATTTTGGAACTTCACAGTTTCCTTCAATAGTAACTGACTTTCTTATAACTGCTTCATCTCCGTTATCATTTTCAAAGATATCATCATCTTCATCATATACCTTAAACTCTAGGATTTGAGCTCCAGTAGTCATGTTTCTTGGTACTTCAAGATCAAATGAGAACTTCTTATTATCAAGTTCATCTATATCTCCTAGTTCTATTCTCTTGTTATTTAATCCTAAAGCCTTATTGAAAACTGTAACATAAACATCATCCTGATCTGAATCTCCTATATTCCAAGCATCTGCTCCAACATTTATAGTCTCTCCACACTGAAGTGTGTCAGCTATGTTAAGATCTCCAATAATTACAAAATCATTATTTCTTACAACTTTTATGTCATCTTTTACAAAGTCACACTGCTCATCTTCACCAAGATCATCACTATATGCTTTTACAAAGAATACAAAGTCTCCCTCTGCATCACTTGGATCTATATCTTCAGGATCAAGTGTGAATGTGAAAGTAACAATTTCTTCATCATCATCTTTAATATCAACACTTTTTTCTTCATCATCTATTACAAATTCTCCAGTTCTTGTATTATATAATCCCCATGAAACAATTACTTCATCAATATCATCATTTCCAGTATTCTCTACAGTAGCTTCAACTTCTATTTCATCAAATGGATACCATTCATCATCTTCTCCGAAAGCACCATTATTAACAATATCAGTTTCTATGCTTAAATCTCCTCTTACTCCTGCCTTACAGAACTGATTCTGAACTACAATAGTGATTGGTGTAACTGAAGATCCCTCTGTAACATTAAATGAACCTGTGTAGGATTGCTCTAATTTGTATTTAGAGAAGTCAACAGACTGAGGAGTTACTGTGAATACTCTTGGACTAGAAGCATTAATATTAGAAGGACTTCCAGAAATTGTAAAGGTTCCAATATATCCATTCTCTCCTCTAACTTGAGCCTGAGAAGGCATATTAACTGTTAAAAGAGTTGAAGCATTAGGATTAGTAATAGTAAACTGTGATGAATTAGTAGAAGGTGTAAATGTTAAAGATGTAGGAGATACACTAAAAGCTGCAAGAGCTAGTGTTGCCAAAATTATTGTACAAGCGATGAATGCTAGTATTTTTGATTTCATTTTGTTGTAATTTTGGAGTTACACTGGTTTATAAATGTTTCGATTTCTTCAATTTTATTTGTAGAAATAAGTAATAATTCACGACGTAATTTTCCTTATTTTCTTAATTTATAGTAAAAATATGAATTTTTAATTTTTGTTAAAAATAGGCTATTTTTGCCTTTATAGGAAAATTTATAATATTTAAGTAGGTTATTGTTATAGGATATTATATATGAAGTCAAGAGAAAACCTTATTGGTGCGTGGGCTATACTCTTAGGAGTTGTTGTAGCTATTATATTAGGTATATTTCAGGCAGTACTTACAAAGAATACTCAGTGGATATATGCCTTACTAGCTCTTTTAGGAATTATTATAGGATCTGCTACAACAATGGATGATTCTAGAGAGTCTATTACCTTCTTAATAGCTATTATATCTTTAGTAATAGTCAGCTATATGGGGCAGACTACACTTATTCTTGTTGGAAAGGTAGGAATTATAATAGTTACAATACTAAATGCATTACTTACAATGTTTATTCCAGCAACTATAATAGTTTCATTAAAAACAGCTTTCTCAATTGCTAGCTTTAAGTGATTATATAATAAATAAAGCTAAAACCATAATTTTAAATAGTCTATAGAAATTTTCTAATTCAGAAAATTTTACATTTAGATAAGTTAATATTGGACAAAGTAATAATTATAACCTATGGATTTTAGATATATTAATATCTTAGAAGTATAAACTGAATGTATTGCTTGAGCTTAATACATATCCATCTTGTTTCTTCTTTCGTTTGGATCTTCCATAACTACTGGAGCGTGTATCTGAGCAAACTGAGGTGTTGCAATAACTACATTCTCTCCAAATCCTGTTATGCTTCCTTCCATAGCCTCAACTGTCTTTTTTATCTTAGAAACAGCTCTCTTAAGCTCAATAACATCTTTTTTCCTTAAATTCTGGATATCAATAACAGCTATAGTATACCCTTCTCTTAAAGAATTGAGGATTTCATTAACATCATCAAATTTTCTTAAAACAAAGGGTCTAACACTAACCTTTGACTTTTTTTCCTCTTGTGAAAGGTCAATTTCAACATAATCTTCATGAGAAGCCTCTTTTCCCATAACGTTTGAGAAGCCTCTTTTTAGTTTTTCTATCACCATGATAAATGTATAATCGTGAACTTTATAAAGATTTCTATTGTAAAAATAGTATTATTGTATTTTATTGACGATATCGCCTCTTAAACGCTCTATACTTTCTCTGAGGCTATTTTCTTGTTTTTCTATGGCTTTCATTCTTACATTTAACAGGTTTTGCTTTTCCTGAAGCTCTTTTTTAAGATCTTCTGGTTTTGCCTTAATCATTACCTGACCTAAAACACGAAAAACATCTCCTTTTGCCTTAGAAACTTCTTCAAGAGCAGTAGATGTTTCTGTCGCTTCAACCTGAAAGGCTTGCTTCTGCATCATAATTCCCTGGAAGTTCTGTTCCAAAATCTGAAGCTCCTGGATTTTTTTGTTTGTTTCAGAATCAATTTGCATTTTAGTTAGCTTTTATTTTTACAACAGCTGATCTTGGCTTGTAAAAGATTTTTGAGTTACAATGAGGACATGTAAATCTCTTATCTAGCTTTTTAGAGTTAGTTGTTTTTCCGCACTTGAAACATTTGTAGTCAGCCATGTATAAACCTCCTCCAGGTTTCTACTCTTCCAGGAACCATACCTTTCCCTTTTAGTAGTGAGAAACCGATTTTATTTATTTTAATTATCATTTTTAGTTTATATAATTTACTTAGCATTAAGATAGTAAGCGTTATTCGCAAATGTTTTTTTACATTTTAGACACTGCCATATTCCTGCTGATTTTCTTTTTACTCTAGGTTTATTGCAGAAAGGGCAGACTTGTTTCTTTCTCTGTTTAGATCCAACTGCTACAAATTTCGTTCTAACATTTGCTCCGAAACCTGCTCCGAATTTTCCTGCATGTTTTATTTTTTTTGTTCTTGCCATTTTATTTTTAGACTGGGGTTACCCGGATTTGAACCGGGATCACAAGCTCCCAAAGCTCGTAGGCTAACCAGGTTACCCCATAACCCCATTTGTTAAAGAGATATGAGGGATTTATAAAAGTATTTGATTACTTTTTCTTTGCTGGAGCTTTTGCATCAGCTTTTTTAGCTTCTGGTGCTTTTCCTGCTGGAGCTTTTGCATCTGTTGTTTTTGCTTCAGCTGCAGGAGTTGCTGTTGCTGTTGTTGCAGCTGCTGCTTCAGCTGCTGCTTTTTCTTCTTCAGCCTTCTTCAACTTAGCTTCCTGTTTAGACTTATAATCTTTAAAGAATGAATCTAATGCTTTTTTCTTTTCTGGAGAAACTTCTGTCTTTCCTGATTTTATTTCCTTATCATAAATACCTTCAGCAACTTCAATTGCTACTTCCTTAGCAGGCTTGCTTTCAATTAGTATTCCAAGACTAACACAACTTCCAACAACTGTCTTAACTGCTGCTTTTAGATCTTTTTCAAGCATTTCTGGAAGTTTTGCTTTTGCAACTGAAATAACCTGTTCAATAGCAATATTTGCCACTTGAGAATTTTTATGATCTCCTGCTCCTTTTTCAAGATTAAGTTCTTTTTTTAGAAGTCCTGCAACAGGAGGTGTAGATACTTTAATTGTAAAAGTCTTTTTAGATGTATCAACATTTATTTCAACTGGAACTTGAATACCTTTAAATGAGGCTGTTGCTTTATTTACTTCAGAAATTACTTTACCTATATCTATTCCTAAAGGACCAAGTTTTTGGGCAATAGCTGGGCCTGGCGTCATTGCTCCTCCGTCTACAAGTAGTGAAATTATCATATATCTTCCTCGCTAGAAGTATCTTCATCCTGACTTCTTCTTATTACTTTTACATTATCCATTTTAATTGTTACAGGTATCTGAACTACAGCACCTAATAGGCTTACTACTACTTCTCCTTTCTGTTTGTCTATTCTTAAAACTTTTGCTTTTTCTTTTTTGAAAGGTTCTGTAAGGATTTCTACAATATCATCTTTCTCAATATTAAGGGCAACAATATTCGGCTCAATCATGTTTTTAATCTCATCGTAAGTAACTGTTTTTCCCATAATTCCCTTTACATAAGGAAGATTGTAGCAGGCGTCTTCAACAGAGTCTTTATCATTAGCCTCCAGAAGAATATATCCTCTAAGACCCTGAGGCTTTGCAAGTGCAAGAACATTAATTGATTTTTTCAATACATTCTCCGCTATCATTTCCATTGCTTTTTCTTCTTTATTCGTCGTTACTTTTATTACAAAGATCATTGTATGCTTCGCTACCTCCAACAACTCTAGAAGTAGTAATTTTATCTATAAAAGACTATTTATTAATCTTTCTGTTGTAAATTTTTACTTAATAGCAAACCTTATAGCCATAGAAACTAAGAATCCAAGTAGACCAATAATTAAAACAGCAACTGATGATACCTTTGCAACAGTTGTGAATTCCTGGCGAGTTGGTTTTTTTAGAACATGCCAGACTCTTACACACTGCCTAAAAAATCCTACTAACTTTTCTTTAATATCCATAATCTAAAGAAAAATAATGAGTATTTAAAATTATTCAATTGAAGAGTTAATCCTTGGAATTAATAAACTTAATACCGAGCTCTTCAGAAAGCTCGCCTTGAACTGTTTTGTCTTTTGGAATTGAGATATTACTTCCAGTCATTTGAGGACTGCTAACTCCTGTAACAATAAGCATAACTCTCAGTGTTTTTTCCATATCAGCAGAGATTTGAGCTCCCCAGATCATTCTTGCGCTTGGACTTAATTTATGTCCTATTTCTTCCATTACTACTTTTGCTTCATCTAAACTTAGGTCTGGCCCTCCAATAATATTTACTAGAGCTCCTGTTGCATTTGAAATATCTACATCAAGTAGAGGATTATTCATTGCTTTTTCAACAGCCTGAATTGCGCGATCTGTTGAAGAGTCTGACTCTCCCACACCAATTAAAGAGACTCCTCCATTAGCCATTATTGTTCTCACGTCTGCAAAATCAAGATTAACTAAACCTGCTTTAGTTACAAGCTCTGCTGTTCCCTTTACTGCATTAGTTAAGATTTCGTCTGCAACCTTAAATGCTGTTTGTAAGGGTAAATCAGGAACTAGATCTAAGAGCTTATCATTAGGGATTACTATAAGTGTATCAACAATACTTTCCATTTTTTCTAAACCATTAACAGCATTCTCAATTCTTTTTGCTCCCTCAATTGTGAAGGGCATTGTAACAACTCCAATTACTAGAGCTCCTTGTTTTTTTGCAATATCAGCTATAACTGGAGCAGCTCCTGTACCTGTTCCTCCACCTAAACCACAAGTGATAAAAATCATGTCTGCTCCTTCTAATTTCTTTTTTATTTCAGATTCTGTTTCTTTAGCTGCATCCTCTCCTACAGAAGGATTGCTTCCAGCCCCCATTCCCTTTGTTAAGTTTCTTCCAATAAGAATTTTTTTATGAGCATTAGTATATAGTAAGTCTTGAGCATCTGTATTTACTGCAATCATTTCTCCTCCCTTAACACCTATTTCATGAATTCTAGATAAGGTATTATTTCCTCCTCCACCTACTCCCACAACCTTAATCTTAGCGCTTTGTTGTTTGAGAAGCTCTTCCAACTCTCTATCCATTTCTAAAAGCTCTTGATCAACCTCAGAAGATAATCTAGAACCTTCTAATACCTCTTTTTCAAAAACAGCAGACATAATTTACTAAATTTATAGCGATTTATAAGGTTTATTGTGGTGTAAAAACCTCCTCCGGGTTTTTACGAATCCAGGAACCGACTTATAAAACTCTCCTATTAATTAAACAATTTTTCACAAAAAATTCTTCTTATTTTCAAGAGCTCTCTTAAGAATTATAGCTATTCTTTTAGCTCTTGTTTCTGGCCTTTTTGCCCCCTCAAGCCAGTAGATATAAGTTCTTTTATATGAGGGTGCAAAATTATTGAAATTATCTAATGCATTGGGGTGTTTTTCCAATTCTTTTTTTAAGTCGAGAGGAGTGTCTGGATTTCTTGGAAGATTATGATCTATTGTTGGTTTAGTCAGACCTTCTTTATAGAATCTTAATCCTTCAGGAGACATTTTTCCTTCCTTGATTAGCTGTTTTGCATAACCTAGAGTTGCACTGCTCCATCGGCTGTTCTTGCTTCTTCGCACAAAAGTTCTTCTGTAGCGATCTTCATCAAGTTTTTTAACAGTTGTATCAATCCAGCCAGAGCAAATTGCTTCTTCCATTGATTCTTTATGAGAAAGAGAGGGTTTTCCAGTGTGTTTCTTGTATTTTATAAGATTAATTTTCTTTTCTTTCTTATGATTTTTTTCCAACCATTTTCTCCATTCGTTTCTATTATTAAAATAAATGTTCTTAACTTCTTCCATTAATAATTAAAGAAAAACTAGTTTTTAATTCTTGATTTTCTCTTCTTTTTCAGAAACAGACTCTATTGTAAGCTCCATAGCAAGAATGTCCTTGAAACGTTCGTTAAGCATATCTAAAATTGGTTTGTATAAGTTAGCTATTTTTTCATCTAGTTTGAAAATTACTTTTTTGTCATTCTCATTAATCTCATAATTAAATTTTGATTTAAAAAAGAAATCCATAATACACTTAACTTTTTCATTCATATCATCTACTTTTCTTTTTATTGTAAACTCGTATACTATTACTTTTCCTGCAAGAGGATTATTAAAATCAACTAAGACTCTTCCTCCAGAGACGCTTATTATTCTTACTAACTTATCATCAAGAGCTAGTGTAAGGCCTGGATAAGGATTAATTTTCTGATCCAAGAAGGGTTTTATTGGTAAAAGCTTCACAAGTTCTTTCTTCCTATCACGAAAGGCCTCTTTTGGTTCTAGTTCTATAGTATATTTTTTTCCTATCTCTTTACCTTCAATAGCCCTATCAAAACCATCAATAAGCATTTTCTGGCCCACACATATTATAAATGGAGTAT
>DYHK01000030.1 GCA_020724205.1 Candidatus Aenigmatarchaeum sp.
GAGTATTCTGGATGGGATAATCCAAGAACCTGGACTGTTCAGAGTTTGATGCGTCGCGGGATTTTAGCAGATTCTATTAGAGAGTTTGTTGAAGAGATTGGACTGAATCAGAATGATATTAATGTTCCTATAGATGCTTTATATGCAATTAATAGAAAAAAACTAGATGACATGGCTAATAGGTACTTCTTTGTGGAGAATCCTGTGAAGATAAGTGTAGAGAGTGCTCCAAAATTTAAGGAGGTTGGAGTTAAGGTACATCCTGAGAGAGATGAGACTAAAATAATTAATCTTGGAAAGCACTTTTTTATTTCATTTAAAGATTTTTCAAAGTTTAAGAATCAAGAAGTAAGATTAATGCATCTTTATAATGTTAAATTAGCTGAAAAAGCTAGTTTTACTTCTGAAGAAAATAAACCTGAGATAAGAAGGATTCACTGGGTTTCTGAAGGTCTTAAAGCACGTATTATGATGCCTAATGGAGTTTATTTAAGAGGAATGGCTGAAGAAAATATTAAAAAGTTAAAGAAGGGAGAGGTTATTCAATTTGAGAGGTTTGGGTTCTGCAGATTTGATCACTTTGATAAGAAATCAAAAGAATATGAGTTTTGGTTTGGGCACGAGTAAGCTTATAACAGATTAACTATAACAACTGATTTTTTTCTAGTGCTTAACTCTTTTAATTCGCTAGGAGATAGATTATATACTGTTCCCTTTTCTTTACTCTCTAGTTGTCTTAAAAGATGTTTTCCGTGCAACTCAATTGATGTAAGAGTACCCTCAACTATTTCTCTAGTTAGATCTCCTAATACCTTGTAAGGAGAATTTCCTCTACTTAGTCTTTCATCTGCAATGCTTCTTACTTCTGGATTATTCAATAGAGCAAGATATCGATTAAGTGCTACAAGTCCTTCATTATAGTCATGACTATCTTTTTCCCCTATAGGTGATCTATTAAGGTAAACAATATTTTCAGCCCTACTTTGATTTATCATAAAAACTCCCTGATTTGAGAGTTTTTAAACCTTTGTATTTAGTGTCACTTTATAGTAACAATATAATCTATTAGGATTTTTAAGAAGTTTTTATGTGTACTTGTATGATAATTAGCTTTATAAAGAAGTTTTATTTAGATAAGGTATGAATAAAAACAAAAGAGGTGTGTCGGACGTTGTAACAACTGTTCTGATGATCTTGCTTGTTATTGCTGCAATAGGAATATTGTGGGCTGTTATAAGCAATTTTGTTGGAAGAGGGACAGAGAATGTGGCTGATACTGCTGAGTGTTTAGCAGTCCAGTTCCAGATAGATTCTGCTAAGAATGTAACAGAAACCATTGCTAACATAAGTGTTAAGAGGGTTTCTGGAAGTGCAGATGTTACTGAATTGAAATTCTTTGTAGATGGTGCAAGCACAACAGCTTCAGGAACTGTTCCAGGTGTTGGAGAGACTAGGGTTTTCAGTATGACTGGCTTGTCAAGTCCTGCAGGAAAGAAGGTTGGAATTGCTGCAGTTGTAGGCGATACGACATGCAATATAGCTGACGAAGAAACAATAACAACAAATTAATTTTTTAATTTAAATTTTAGTTTTTCTTTTTCTTTTATTTTTTAATTTTTAAAAACATTTATTAAGTATTATTTGTTAGTGCTTTAATGAAAGGTGATTTTGATATTATTTATTATCAAAGAGTATTTACTCAACTTCTTTTATTAACTACGCCTGTTAATTTTATGGATCTTCATTATTCAAATAATTTAACTGAGCTTTCTAGAATTATAGATGATGCAGAATCTTTTCCTCATGAAGTTAGAGGAGGAGATTACCAGAATAGACTTGATAGAGTTAAAAGAAAACATGATGACTTAAGAAGTAATGTTATTTCTGCCTAAATTTCTTAACTAATAAAACAATTACACATGCTACTAGATAAGAAGCTATTAATCCAATAATTAGATTAGTATAGTAAATTCCAACAATTGGACCATTGAACATTGTGAATTGTGTGAATAATGATTGGGTTCCTGGTTGAGGACATGGAGCTTTAATACATTGAATTCCATGGGGTTCAATAAATGGAATAAATCCTATTAATATTATAAATAAAATAATTTTTGTAATTGTTGGTTTTAGGAAGTCTTTAATGTCCATATATTATATAGGGTTTGAATTTATTTAAAGGCTTTGAAGCTTCCAAATTAGATTGAAGTTACTTTTTTAATTAGATTTATAATCTCTTTTGAAGTTATTTTTATATGAATGTATATTCTGAGAAAAGAGCCTTACAAGAAGCTAATTTAGAGAGAATTAAAGAGATGAAGATGTATGGAAGAATTAAAACTTATAAAAGAATAAATTCTCTTCTGAAAAAAGATTTAAGGGAAGGATTTATCCTTACAAATCATGCATTAGCTATTGTTGACGATAGTTTGGATAATGAAGGAGGGAATTTAAGTGAAACAGAAAAAGTATTTTCAAGGAGCTTTAATGGTGAAGATTTTAAATTAAACAATGAAAAATTAAGAAAAATACAAAGATTAGGATATATTTTAAGAAAACTTAAGATTAATGGATTTAAGAATGCTCAAAAAATATATCTAGAAATTATTAATTATTGGAAAATTGATGTTAGAGATAGGTCTAGAAGATTCAAAATTCTTTCTGCTAAAGATTTAGATAATTTAAATAAACAAATTGGTGCCTCTGTTGGGAAGCAATTTCTTTATTTTTTAACTCCTAATTTAGATTTAAAAACAATATCTTTATTAGCAGTCTTATATGGACGGGCTATAAAATATGCTGATAATCTTTCTGATTTAAATGACGATTTAAATAGAGGATATATTAATATTTCTAAAGAAGATATAAAGAAGTATAAATTATTTGTAAGTATGAATTCTAATGGCATTAAGGTAATGGATCTAAACTATTATAAAAAAGCAGAACTAAAAAGAGTTGAAAAGATGTTTAAAAAAGCATATAATAAAATGATGAAGGTTTCTTCAAATAATCACAATTATAAGGAAATGCTTACTTTATTTAATGAAGTCTCAGAATCATGGTTAAAGCAAGCAAGAGAGCTAGCTAAATAATTAAATCTCTTTAATCATGTAATCTTTGTCTAAAGAATATCCTAGTTTTTTATAATACTCTCTTACACCAATACCTGAGATGACTGCTATTTTTTTTATGTCCTTGTTTGTTTTTGAGAGGTCTTTTACTATATCTTCTGCCCTTGCCATTAGTTGCTTTCCAAGGCCCTTGTGCTGTCCCTCTTCTAAGTTTTTTTCACCTAGAGCTATTGACTGTCCGTATACGTGTAGTTCACGGATTATTGCTGAGTTGTTTAGCTCTTCAATAAAAGAAGATTTTATGTTTGAGGGTATTCTTAGCCTTAGTAGTCCGAATAAGATATTATCTTTATTTACAGCTTGTATAAAGTATTCTTTTCCTCCGCTTGCATTATACTCAAGAGTTTTTATTTCAATATCTTGATCTATGTCTTTCATGTATTGCTTTGCAAATCCTATCTCTCTGAATCTTATTTCTTTAACTGGAATGTTCATTGCCTTTAGATCATCAATTATGTCTTTTCTTAGACTTATTCTCGTAGTTCCTGCTATAATATGGTCTGGTGCAAATTGTCTCATTACTCTCATTGTTCTGCAGTATTCTGGAATTACTTTGAACATCTCAATTAATAGAGAGTGTATTTGTTCTAGAGTATAAGGCATAAATTTTCCTCTCTGGAAGTCTTTTTCCAATCCTGTGTTTTTTATTATTTGAGTTGGGTAGATTTTAAGTTGGTCTGGTTTGTAGTTATCATTTGTGAAAAGCTCTTTGAATAATTTTAAGTCTTTTTCTGGATTTGATCTTGGAAGACCAGGCATTATGTGGTAGCCTACTTTGAAACCCGCATCTTTTAATCTGTGAGTGGAATCTATTACATCTTGGACTGTGTGTGCTCTGTTAATATGTTTGTAGATTTCATCGTCTAGTATTTGGACTCCAATCTCCATTCTTGTACAGCCAAAATCTAGAGCTCTCTTAATATCATCTGGGTTTGCAAAGTCTGGTCTTGTCTCTATACAGAGAGCAACACACCTATGCTCTGTTGTTTCATTGATCTTCTTTGCTTCTTCTAGTGAGTTTGATTTAAATCCATTAAGAGCATCGTAAATTCCTTTTATGAAAGAGTATTGATAATCAACAGGATATGATAGGAAGGTTCCTCCTAGAATAATTATTTCTATTTTATCTGTTGGGTGGTTCATTACCTTGAAGGCTTCTAGTCTTGAAGAGATTTGTTCGTAGGGATCATACTTTAATCTCTCGGCTCTTAAGACTGGAGGGCTTAGTGGAGTGTAGGATTGAGGAACATTAAATACTGGACAGTATCTGCAGACGCCGTGTGAACACGGGCGAGGTTCTACCATTACAGCTATTGGCGTTACTCCAGCTAGAGTTTTACTTGGCTTTCTAACTTCATTGACTTGTGGTAGTTTCATTTTTGTATATAAAAAGTTATTTTTGAGAGTATAAAAATGCTTTTAAAAGCATTTTTATTAGGTTATCTATGACTTATATTTGGCCTTTTGATAGGAGGAAAGATCAAAATTTAGAAGTTGATTTGAATAATGATTCTTTAGAATTTGCTAGGTTTATGCAATCTAAGATTGCTAGAAAGTTTACAAAACGAGAGGGTTTTCCTATAAAACTCAGCCAAGTATTTGTTTATGACCTTTATGATGATAATTTGCCTTGGGAGAAGAGAGAAAACTTGCAGGAATTTTCTCGAGATAGAATGATTGCTGAAACAAAACATGTATATAATCCTTATATTAATCCCTTAAGGAGACTTTCTTATGATCAAAGAATCGCATATAATTTTTATGATATTGATAAAAGAGACTTTTTTGAGACTTCTATTGGGAAGGTGGTGGGTGAGTCGGATATTAAAGAAATATATGGACATGAATTTGGTGAAGAATTAGACCGCTACTTTCATAATCTTTTTGACATCTTCATGAGTCTTTAGTTGTTAGCGACCACTTTAATGAAATAAAGTTGAGATTTCCATTATTTGATTCAGTAGGGAATTGTGTTTATCTCACAGACTTGAGTGAGGGAAGTATTTTTATTCCAGGCGAGTTTGAAAGAAAATCTCTTAATGCTTTATTTACTCCTCAACTTCATATAAGGGATGATTCTCTTGAAAATTCTATTAACTCTTAGTTTTTAATTGAAAGATTTAAAATCTACCTATTTTTACTTATTTTATGAGTGAAAATAATAAGGATAATAAATTAACACAAGAGGAAGTATGGGATAAGATTGCTCCTTTGTGGAATAAGAATAAGAAGATTCCATTTGGAGATGATGAGAAGGGGAATTTATTTAGTAAGGTAATTGATTCTAAAAGTGACGAGAGAATTCTTGATTTAGGATGCGGAAGCGGAAGGAATTTTATTTCTATTAAAGAGGTTGGTTTTAGAGGAGCTTTGTATGGGGTGGATTTTTCTTTTGAGATGTTGAGGTATGCTAAGAAGAATGCAGAAGAGCTTGGAATGAGTGTTATATTGAAGAGGTCTAAGACTTCTGATTTAGATTTTGAGGATGGATTCTTTGATAAGGTGCTTTGCATTGCAACCCTTCATTGTGTTGAGAATGAAAAAGAAAGAGAGGAGACGGTTAGGGAAATTTATAGGGTTTTAAGAGTTGGGGGAAGATTATTAATTACAACTTGGAATAAAAACTCTAGAAGATGGAAGAATAAGCCTAAGGAGAAGTATGTTGGCTGGAATTTAAATCCAGAGAATCAAGATAAGAATATTGAAGATAATGTGAAGAGGTATTATTACTTATATGATCAGAATGAATTAATTGACTTACTAGAAAGTGCAGGATTTAAGATAATTCAGAAGAATAGAGATGATTCTAGGAATATAGTTATTATTGCTGAGAAGAGTTAAGAATGTGAAACATAAGTAAAATCGGTAATTTAAAATTTAAATGTTAGTAAATGTGTCTAAAATCCATAGGCTAGATTATGTAAACTGATAAATGATATAAGGATTATATAGATAAAGCTGACTAAGTTAATTAATTTACTTTAAATGTTGAAATTTTCTCTTATGAAAATTTGTTATGGTCTATTTACATTATTTTAACAATCTACTTCTACCAAACTTCTTATACTTTAAATGATATACTTAACTGATAATTATTAGAGATATTATTTTCATTTTACCTAATTTGTTTATTAACAATCTCTAAAGCTTTCTTTTGATTTGGCCAGGTTAGAAGTTCCATGGCTTGAGTGTAAGATAATAATTTATACTCAGAGTGCTCTTTTTTGTCTAGTTTTATTCTTCCTGGTTTTACTTGTGCTGAGAACAACTGAAATGTCTGCCCTATGTAAGATCTTGATTTTTTTGTATTCTTATCGTAAGTATATTTCCCTTTATAATCATAAGATTCTATTAGTTTTGGAGTGAGATTTGTTTCTTCCTTTAACTCACGGATAACTGCTAACATAGGAGTTTCACTTTTTTCTATTCCTCCTTTAGTAAACTCCCATCCAATCCAATGAAGCTTTCTTTTAAGTAGTATATATTTTATAGAATTTGATTTTTTAATATAAGGAACAACAAAAATAGCTTTTCTGTATACTTTTTTTTTAATTTTCATTTATTTAAGCTTTTTAACAATGTCAAATAAGCTGAATTTTTCAAATTTAAGTATTGAATGAGATTCGTCATCTATATGTACTTTAATTACTCCCATATCTGTTGTCAGACAATTTAGATTCCATATAAGTTTTCCATCGAGAATTTGGAGAATTGCAATTATCTTCTGAAGCTTAGAAGTAACTGTGTGATTCTTCATTTCATCCTGAACTAGTCCTTTAAGCACATCAAGATCAAGATTAATTTTCTGAGATATTTTTCCAGGAACTAAATTTGAAGATCCTTCTGATTCTTTGAGTTCAACATTATTACTATCAAGCATAAATGTAGCTATTTTCTTTGTTTTAGGAATATAATAGTCGAGCTGGTGTATATTTTTCTTTGTCTCAAGATCAATTACAAAAAAACCTGCTGAAAAATATGCTTTAGGGTTTTTAGTTTGAAATTTCTTAAATTCTTTTGAGCTATTTAGCTTGTCTATATATGGTTGTATTTTCATTTTACTCTTTTTTATTATTTAAATGATTGATATTCTAATATCTGCTTCAATTAATTCTTTTT
>DYHK01000140.1:0-293 GCA_020724205.1 Candidatus Aenigmatarchaeum sp.
TAAAGATTCGATTCTGTTTCTCGAGGATATTAACGAAGCCCCTTACAGAATTGACCGGATGCTTAATCAGCTTAGAATTACTAAGGTTTTCAGACAGGTTAATGGAGTTGTTTTAGGTCATTTTGTTAACTGTGTTGAACCCGATCCGGAAAAGAAGACATTTTCACTTAACGAAGTAATTCTAGATTATTTTCAGAATATTAAATTACCTGTTATCTATAACGTAAAACATGGTCATATTAAAGATAACCTTACGATTCCGTTTGGAATTAAATGTAAGCTTATTGCATCTA
>DYHK01000140.1:303-1100 GCA_020724205.1 Candidatus Aenigmatarchaeum sp.
TTTCTGAGAATGCTGTTTCATAGTGTAGTATTTTCTTAGTGTCAGGTTTCTAAATCCCAAATTACCAAAATGAAGGATTCTTCATATTTCTTATTCTCTTTTTTAAGAAATACCCTAAAAAATGCCTCGATTTTGTAATTCTTTTTATCCTATAAACTTCTGGTATGTTTGTTGTTTTATCATTAATGATTATTACAAGGGATATAGGAACGCTAATGGAATTCATAAATGAAAAATATATCGATTCTTTACTAAAAGATGGTAAACTTAACGAACCCAAATTTCAAAGAGAGATAATAGAGAAATCCAAAGATGCAAAGGGATTAACTTTACAGGAAAGCGCAGCGTTATTAAACATAACAGATAATGAAACACTGGATTATCTATTTCATTCAGCCAAAGAAGTAAAAGAAAAAATTTACGGCAACCGGTTAGTTTTATTTGCACCTCTTTATGTAACCAATCTTTGTGTAAACAATTGCCTCTACTGTGCTTTTAGAAGAGATAACAAAGAGCTTAAAAGAAAAACTCTTACAATAGATGAAATTAGAGAAGAGACGGAATTTCTGGTTAAGCAAGGTCATAAAAGAATTTTACTTGTTGCCGGCGAGCACCCTAAAAAGTCGAGTATGGAATTTATTGGTGAAGCTGTTAAAACAATTTATGATGTTCATATTAACGGCGGTAATATTAGAAGAGTAAATATAAACTCCGCTCCACTCTCATACGAAAATTTTAAAGTTCTTAAGAGTTTTGGAATTGGAACATTCCAATGTTTTCAGGAAACATATCATTAC
>DYHK01000141.1 GCA_020724205.1 Candidatus Aenigmatarchaeum sp.
TTCGCTTATTACAAACCATGCTGCCGGAATCTCACCACAAAAGCTATCCCATCAAGAAGTAATTGACACTGCAGAAAAGTCTAAAGTAATGTTTGAAAGGCTTATTAAAAAAACAATTTCACTTTTATAATTTAATGAAGCTTCCACGGAGCTTTTTCCTTCCCTCTTTATAAACTTAGTTACAATAATGGAAGTCCACGGACTTCTCATTTTAGACACATAAATTTTCTAATAACAATAGTATTTATAGAAAGTAAAGCTTTATAAACAGCGTAGCCGTTTTAGTATTGTAGAATTAGACAAAAACTAAGAGAAGAAAACACAGTAAGTGTTTCACATAATTATTTAGCTGATTTAAAACGCGAATCCATTTCTTCTGATAATATCATTTTAATAACTGCAGAGTAGTTAACATCCCTTTCATTGGCATAAGCTTTAAGTTGATTAAGTAACTTACTCGGGAGACGAATGCTGACAACTTTTGTAGGTTCATCATCCGGTAATTCAATGTCCAAATCAGCTAATTTTAGGGGATTCTCCCTATCTATAAACTTAGTAGTTTCCACCTTATCATAATCAGTTATTTCTTTTTTCTTCTTCATATATTTTTCTTTCCTTTTTTGAGGCCGGTCTCGCACTAATAATTCTTACTCTCTTATTCCTTATAGAAAAAACAATCATTAAAACTCTATTGAGCATGCTTGAACCATATGCAATCCATCTAATTTCAGTTTTTGTAGAATGATTCAAATCCTTAAATATTACAAAATCTTTATCATAAAACACACTTTCTGATTCGAGCTGGGAAACACCGTGCTTTAGTTCATTTTTTTGAATATTCCACTGACCCCAATCAAATTCGAGTTTCATAATTCAAAATAAGAAGAATTAGATGTAGTGTCTAGTACTACGCTAAATTAAGAGATATTAATGAAACGGCAGCAATAACAGCAGTCTCCGCACGTAATCTATTTGGAGTTAATCGATAAGTTTCTTTACCAGATAATAATTCAGTTTCTTGATCAGACAATCCCCCTTCAGGACCAAAAATTAAAATATAACTTTCATCCTTAGAAAGTTTTTGAATGTTGTCCGAAA
>DYHK01000142.1 GCA_020724205.1 Candidatus Aenigmatarchaeum sp.
GGTTAAGAACGTCGTGAGACAGTTTGTATGATATCTACTAGGTGTGTCGTTGTCTGAGTGGAACAAGTCAGTAGTACGAGAGGAACCTGACTTGGATGCCTCTGGTGTAGCAGTTGTTACGAGCAAGCTGCGCAGCTACGCATTAATGGATAAGTGCTGAAAGCATCTAAGCACGAAGCCACCCGCAAAACGAGACAACATAGGCCGCAGAAGAAGACTGCGTTGATAGAACTGATGTGTAAGCACCAAGAATCTTCGAGGTGTTCAGCATGCAGTTACTAAAAGCCACATCCCACTTTTATACTATATCGCTTCACTCGTCTCTATTTTTGATTCTAAAATGAAAATAAAAGATACTAAAACAGAAGAAATAGATTTTACAGTAAAAGACTTTTTAGTTTCTTATAGACAAGTCCTCTTAGATTTAAGTCAAGCTTCTTACCACCTATCTCAAAATTATTCTAGAAGAGAGGAAGATAGGTTAAGTAAAGAAGAAAGAATTAAGAGAGGAATTAAGGATCTTAAAAATTTCTCTGAAAAGTATTCTGAAACTATTAGCTCATCTCAAAAATTAGGAACAATAATTAATGATTCTTCTTTAGAAGTTATCATAAGTGCTCTAGAAGAATTTTATAAATCTAATGAAAGAAGTATGGAAGAGAGTATGAGAGTAAGAAATGTTCTAACTCCAACAATCCTTGGATTAAGCCAAGAAATATCTGGGTTAAATTAATTAATAAACCTAAACCTAACATCATATCAGATTATAGGATTAGTATTATAAGTTATATAACTCTGCCAAACCTAATTTATTTAAATAAAAACAGATTTATAATATTCAAGCAGTTTTTTATATTAATATTTATGTTGATCAACTTGACATTATAATTTTTACATTTAGTTTATTAAATTTCTTAATTTAAATATCCAATACTGAAGCCCAGCCACAATAAGTTATGTGGTATCTAATAAAAACTATTATGGTAAATAATCAATAATAAAATTTCTTAAAGAAATTTAAACACTTAAATTTGTTTATATTAAATTATGGATTTTAGCTACATTAACATACTTCTTTTTTGTAACTATAAGAA
>DYHK01000143.1 GCA_020724205.1 Candidatus Aenigmatarchaeum sp.
AGTAAGACTTATAGCTACTTCTCAAAGTATAGATACTGAAAGTCCTATGGGTAAATTCTTCTTTACTATTCTTTCTGGATTTGCAGAAATGGAAAGGGGGATGATGGGAGAGAGGATTAAGCTAGGTTTAGAAAGAAGAAAGAAACAAGGAAAGCTTTTAGGCAGACCTAAAGGTAGTCTAGATAAATCCTATAGAAAGAAAGGAGGTTATTATTTGAGATGGAAGAAATAAACTACCCCCTTATTTCTTTAATAAATTTAAAGGTAAATTCTCCAAATAAAATAACAGGTGTTTATTTACTATGAAAAGAAATTCAAACGTTGAGATAAGATTCACAACAGAAGAAAAGCAAAAGTTAATAGAGAGGGCTAATCAGTTAGGATTAACTCTTTCTGCATATATTCGCTTTATCTGTTTAAACGCGAGTCTAGTTATAGAAAAGTAATAAAACCCTTACGATGGACTTAAATAGAATTATCCATTCTATTTTTTATGCAGAAAGTAAAAATTACATTCCCTCCAGTAATTGTAATTATTAAACCTCAAAAGAAAAAACCTACTAGGAGGAAAAGATGAATAAGAAATTATTAATTTTCTTAATTCTTGCAGGAGTTTTAAGTATTTGGGGTTCGATGTATTATTTTTCTGGAAACGATTGTTCTATACCCTCTATCATAGAACGTATAATCGATTTGGATCAGAATTTAACTGAACAAATGAAATATGATATGGCAAAGATGATTAAAATTAACGGGATGTGTGATTAAACATGGGTATTATTGACAAAGTAAAAAATATTATTAGACCTAAACCTAAAGGAGATATAGTTCAGATAGATAAGTCTAGACCTGCTCCAACAAGAGAAGCTGTAGATAAAGCCGTTAAAGAGGGGAATGTTAAAGAGGTTGGATCTGCTCCTCCATCAAGTGCCCCTAGATATGGGGGTGGCGGAGGGAGTTCTGGAGGTAATGGAAGTTATTCACAAGATAATTTTAACAATAACGGAGGAAAACCAACTTCCCAAGATTTAATCAACATCGCAAATAATCCTCAACCATATCCATGAGCATGTTGTAATCGGCGTAAGCC
>DYHK01000031.1:0-4977 GCA_020724205.1 Candidatus Aenigmatarchaeum sp.
AGGGCCATTTTCATACCAATTAGTACTAAACAATAATGCTTCTCTCAATGAAGAATACTTCAATCCAGAGTTTATATATACAGAATCTCAAGGAGAGAGTGAAATAAACGGTGAAGTCTTTACTTCGGACATCTCATTTTTCATTAAACTCCCAATAATTCAAGACTCAAAATCTCTACTAATAAATAAAGATCAGGAAAAAATATC
Organism: Candidatus Aenigmatarchaeum sp.; assembly: GCA_020724205.1. GTDB lineage: Archaea > Nanobdellota > Nanobdellia > Pacearchaeales > GW2011-AR1 > JACPLR01. The sequence continues at coordinate 208 of DYHK01000031.1, forward strand.
TGAAATATCTCTCAAAGAGATAGGAGCTATAGCATGCATAATCTAAACAAAAGAGCAATGTCAAATCTAATCTTCTCTGTCTTCCTAATCTTACTAGGAACAGCAATAATAGCTACACTCTTCCTTATAATAAACACACTAATAACTGAAAAAGTAGATCTCTCCCCAGACTCTTCCTGCCTGCAATTAAGGCTTAATAACCAATTGGAAGTAAAGTCCTCTTGCTATAATCAGAATACAAACCAAATAGAGCTGACACTTAAAGCCTCAACAAACTCAAAAAATCTTAACAGTTTAGAGTTTAATATAGTATCTAACAATAAAATATCTCAGAAGCTCTCATGTGGCTTAACATGCTCACAATGTCAGGTTCAAGAAGCTGGAGAAACAAAAACATATTTCCTTCCATCTTCTCAAGAGAGTAATGTAAAAGAAATCTTTATCTCTCAAAATAACTGCGAGCTAACAAGATCTATAGTGAATATTTGTTAAATATTATTTAAACTTTTTATTAAGTTAGTAAAAACCTAATTAAAAGAATATCTCAATATACTTAATCTATCACAACCAAATAACTTATGGATTTTAGTCACATTAAATTAATAATATTAAGTAAAAACAAAATGAAATTTACATAACTTCCAAAACAATTCCTTCATTATTAAAAGTCTCAGTCCAGTTACCCTTCTCACTCTCAGGAACTAAAATAAATAAAGTCTTATTACCCTCAGAAAAATAACTCTGTTTAATAGCTAAGTTTTTAGAAATCACTAAAGATTGAGCATTTAACTCAGTAACATTCTCTCTAAAATAAATAGTTAAATTACCAAGATTATCTTCTCCAATCTCATTAACATCATTCTTTCCAATCATATCCTTAATAAAATTATCATCCTTATTCTGAGATAAAAGCCAGTCCACCTTCTCAGAGGCATAACTATAACTTGTAACTCCTAAAATAACTCCAAGAATAAATGCAACCAAAACAACAACCAGAGCCAAAATCTTCCCAATCATTTTATATAAACTCAAAGTCTATTTATATAATTAACTTTCAATGATCATTGAAATCATTATAGCTATCTTGCTAGGAATCCTTGCAGGCACCTTCACAGGCCTCTTTCCAGGAATTCATATAAATCTTGTAGGAACAATACTCCTCTCAATATCAGCCTCACTTCTCATTTTCTTCTCACCATTTTCTCTAGTTGTCTTTATAGTTGCAATGACAATAACTCACACCTTCACAGACTTTATCCCCTCTGTTTTTCTAGGTGCTCCTGATGAAGATACAGTCCTAGCAGTACTTCCAGGGCATCAACTACTTCAAATTGGTAGAGGCTACGAAGCAGTATTCCTCTCTGCAATAGGTAGCATAATAGCACTTCCCTTATTTTTTATATTCACCTCAATATTCCTAGTAACACTTCCCTCAATAGAAAAAATTCTTCCAAAAGTAATTCCTCTTCTCCTAATAACCTCTTCAATAATACTTATACTCACTGAAAAAAATAAGCTTCAAGGATTCTTTATCTTCATCCTCTCTGGATTTTTAGGTTTAGGCATACTAAACTCAAACCTCTCACAACCCCTACTTCCACTACTCTCAGGTTTATTTGGAGCTTCTGCTCTAATACTTAGTATAAAAAATAAGGTCTCAATTCCAAATCAAAACCTAAACAAAGATTCTCTTTCAATTAAAGAGATAAAAAATCCCTTTCTTGCGTCTATAATTGCCTCTCCCCTCTGCAGTGTTCTCCCAGGACTTGGTTCAGGGCAAGCAGCAGTTATAGGTTCCTCTCTAATAAAATTAAATGAAAAACAATTCATAATCCTAACAGGGATTGTTAACACTCTTACAATTGCTCTAAGCTTCACAGTCTTATACCTACTAGAAAAAACTCGTACAGGCTCTGCAGTAATAGTTAAAGAATTAATTCCTGAACTAACAAAATCTCAATTTCTAAATATACTATTCATAATTATAATCATTAGTATAATCTCATTTTACCTCACCCTCTTTCTAGCCAAATTTCTCTCATCAAAAATAAACAATATAAATTACTCTCTTCTCTCAAGTATAACTCTAATTATTATCTCCCTAATAGTCATCACCTTCTCGAGTTTCTACGGCTTCTTCACCTTCATAATAGCTTCATCTCTAGGAATCTATGCAATTCTTTCAGGAGTAAAAAGAACTCTTCTCATGGGCTGTCTGATAATTCCTACAATTATATTTTATATTTAATTTAAATAAAACCTATAAAAAATAACTTACACTTACCCTAAGCAAAATAATATATATTAACCAAACTTAAAATAAATTACCTGTCTCTCTCCTCAATTAATCAATTTACATCTTTAATTTAACAATTAATATCTACCATATAACCTATGGATTTTAGAATTATTAACTTACATTACTTCTCTCTAAAAAACACTAAAAAATAAAAAAATAAAAATAAATTTTTGTTTTTCGTTACCTAATCTCTATCGTCTCTAGATCTACCAAATCCTCTATCTCTTCCGCCACCGCCAAATCTTCCTCCACCTCTTCCACCGAATCGGCTTCCACCACCTCTATCACCACCAAATCGGTTTCTATTGAAGCTTGGTCTTGGCTTGTCAGGATCAAATGGTTTAGCTTCATTTACAACAATAGCTCTTCCTTCAATTTCCTTTCCATTCATTTCTTCTACAGCCTTATCAGCCATTGAATCATCTTCAACAACTACAAAACCAAATCCCTTAGATCTTCCACTGTACTTATTCATAATTACATTAGCCTCACTAAGTTCTCCATATGCAGAAAAAATCTCTCTAAGCTTGTCGTCAGTCACACTAAACGGTAGATTCCCCACGTATAACTTCTTGCTCATTTAACTCTCCTTACACTCATGTATTTCGCCAGAAATCGATTCAATTCCATCACTTTATAGGTTTTGTCAATCTCGTCTACCTTCTTAGCTAAAAATACAACTTTTTACCCTTATTTAAAGCTTATGTATCAGGAGTCCAAGGTTATCTTGTCAAAATTATAAATTATTTTATTATCCAAATCATAATGTGAATCAAAAAAGGGAAAGTTTTTAGATTGAGGAAGTATTCTTTTTTTCCATTGATATAATTCTGCTTTTAAGGGAGGACCAGGATAAGCAATTAGCCTAAACAAATCCTTCCTAACTAGTGTTTTGGGAAATTCTATTAATTTTTGTCTTATTATATGGCTAACAACAATCTCTTCAATTATAAAATTAATATTTGCTTCACTCTCTTTTCTATCTTTCAGTGCCTCCAAAACCAATTTATGGAATTTAGGATCTTTTTTATCTAGACTTTGAAGTTTTTCATAATATGTTTGAAATTCGGGCGAATTAAGAATAATATAATCCCAGGGAAGAAAGTGTATTGCTTGAGGCATATACTTTTTTTTCTTTATTATTAATTTTCTAACAGCATTACTATGAAAAATCATTTGTCCGTTAGTTTTCTTCCGAACACTTAATGCAGAATTTTCATTATTATAATAAAGCCCATTTGTATAAATGAAAATAGCATCTAGTCCAATTAAAGTTATTTTCTTATCAAAAAATTCAAGCCACTTATAACACTCTTTAGCACTCTGGGAATTTGAAATCCTACTCATAGAAATAGGAAAAACAACATATCCATCTGTAGGTAGTTTATTTAAATCATATAATTTTGTAGAATTTTGTTTATTCATAGATAGTAGAATCTTATATTATTTTTAAAATATTCCTTCCCCTGAACCACTTCGGCTTTAGCTGAACCACTTCGGCTTTAGCTGAACCACTTCGGCTTTAGCTGAACCACTTCCGCTTTACCTAGAACCACTTCCCCAAATCTTCTTGCTTGGTTTCCTCTCTACCAAAAATAGACTCAATATACTTCTTCGTAAGCTCAATATTCTGCTTAACATAAACAGGAATATCATAATTATTCGCTAAATCTAACGCAGGTTCCAGATACTTAACAATTCCTCCCTCAGATATTGTAAATATTATCTTCCCATTACAATTAGTGCAAGAACCACTTAATGGAGGCCTTCTAAATTTAGTATTACACTTAACACACCTAAAACCCTGCATTGAAAATTTTCTTAAATTACCTCTTATATCTCTAATAAAATGTCTCTCAATTATCAAGCGTGCAACATCAGCAGCATCAACAGCTCTCAGCTTAGTAACTAGCTCCATCTCAGCCCTAACCTTCTCCTGCATAGTCGGAAGCTTCTTATAAGACGAGCATAAAATACCGTTATTAAAATCAAGAGTATCATGTGTAAAATTAATATTTCTAAAAGTATCCTTTCCCTCTCTTATTCTATCACGAACCATCTCCATTTTAATCTTTGAAGAGTGTTCTCTCTTTTCAGCTAACTCATAAAGTTCAAGAGGATACCTATCAACTAGCTCAAAATCTAAAATCTGATCATCAACCTCTCCAGCTACAATTCTACCATTTAAAACAAGAGGAGCATCCTGAGTTCCCCCTCTATGCCCAGGCAAATAAGCCCTAGAAAAATTAATTAAAACATCTAATAAAAGCATAGCAGCAGCCTCATCACCATCACAATCTCTTCTCATAGCAGCATGCATATAAGGACTTGCCATCAATCCCTGCGTTTTTGAAAAACCAATTATTCTAGAAATAACTCCTGCACAATTATGAGGAGCCATGCAAACTGCTAAGTGTCCAACCAAATCCTCTCTCTTATTGACATTATAAAAAGGAGCCATCTTGTAAAAT
>DYHK01000031.1:4987-7067 GCA_020724205.1 Candidatus Aenigmatarchaeum sp.
AAAATTTTTCCAATAAACTGTCAATAAATTTAGTAATATTTACAAATACCTCATCTGCTTTTTCATCCCCAGATTCAATATTACAAGGTAATAAAATATCATGCGGCATCATTTCTAAAATCTGATCCTCTCTTTTCAGTTCATCTCCATGAATATCTAATGTATAACCCAACTCTCTCAATTTTTCAACACTAACTCCAATCTCAAATGGTTTAAAATGTGTAATAGGGAGCTCAGTCATATCATACCTTATAGTTCCATCCTTATTCACATTTAAATTAAAGCTAGCTCTTAGAATTCCCTTAGCTAAATTCTCAGTAATATGTTCTTGTGAAGAGGTTCCTCTAATTCCCTTAATCAACTCAGGCACACGTCCATTACTTAATCCAAGAGTCTTAACAGACTTATCAAAATGAGGTTTAATATTAACACTCTTTCTTCTATAATTTAATCCCAAATTATGCTTCTCACACTTACTTTCTCCCTTAGGTAAAATTAAATTACACTGAGGGCAAAAAAATCTCTTAAAAGTCTCACTATCACAATCCTCACATCTAGACAATATAGTCTCTTTATTACACTTCTCACAAAAGAAAATAGGAAACTCTGCGCTAACATACCCTACATTACAGGCCTCATTAACACTCCTGAATCTTCCTCCTTCTTCTCCTACTGAAAAAAGCACGTGAGGACTCCCAGTTAACTTTCTAAGTTTTGCCTTTTCAGGCCTTCCCATTCTGCATCCAATAAAGTCGCCTGCCTTATCCTTAATAACAAGTTCAGACAAGAAATTAATAATATCTAAAACATTCTTTTCTGGAAAATTAACAACCTTCTCAGCAATACTATTAACCTCTTTCTCAATAAAATACTCTTCCTTATCTAATAAGCTCAAATCAAGTCCTAAATTCACAAACAAGGCCCGGCTAGAAACCTCATCTAAAATAACATTTTCAACTCCAATACTATGTTCAACTCCTAATAATTCTAAAACCCTCTTGCTTTTCTTAAACTTCTCTTTTTCTATATGACTATAAGGAAGGATAACTTTTTTATTAATCCTAGAATAAGAAAGCCATCTCAAAAACTCTAGGAAATCCTCGTAATTAATCTGTGTCCAAAAATAAATAAACTTAGGATGTAATGGAATATTAAATTCTTGAGATAAATTAACAGCATCACTAAACTTAACATTATAATAATCCTCAACTTTCTGTCCAACTTTTTCAAGCTCCAAATTCCACCACTCTTCTACATATCCTGCTTTTAACAAAGGACTATTTCTATTTGCCACATCTCCAAATGGAAATAAAATATCTCCAAAATAAATTATCTCCTCAACATTCTTATACAAGTTCTTTGCCTCTTCAAAACTGCCAACATACCTCACACTTCCATCTCTTAATTTAACAATTGGTCCATCAATACTATCACAAACACTTATCACACACCCTTTTGTAGGCTTCTCAATTTTTAACTGAGTTCCAACAGCTAAAAAACTATCACTCAAAGCCATAGTTGCAGGGTGTATAGAAACAGCTGAGAATCCAGCAACTCTCGATCTTCCATATCTAAATCTAAATCCTCCTGATCTTGAAGGATGTCCAAATATAGGTCTCCCAGCAACCATATCTTTCATATAAGTAGGAGTAGTATCTTTAGTTCCAGACTCTCTTTTTTTATGAAGCTCAACATACTTTTCCAAAAAATCCCAATCACTTAACTTAAACCCCTTTTCTCTTAAACTCTTTAAAGTCCTCAAAGCCTTAGGAGCCTTCTGAGCAATTCCCTCTGCAATCATCAAACAAACACCTCCCCTCAAAAAATTTGTATCAATTCTGTCTAAGTCCTTAAAATTACTAACTTCTAATTTTTCAGAAGGCTCTCCATCAACCTGTATAGGAATATTCTTAGTCAAAAAAATTATTTCCTCTTCTGTAGGAAGATATTGTAGATTAGTTATCCTCTCATGATAATCAAAAACCTCAGTTACCATCCTCTTTACCTCTTTTTCACTTGGATCATACCTTGCAAAACCAAAAACCTCTCTCAAATAATCAATAATAATCAAAGAGTAAGT
>DYHK01000144.1 GCA_020724205.1 Candidatus Aenigmatarchaeum sp.
TAAATTTTACAGTCACTGCCTCAAATATTGAAGATCAAGAGGGATATATAGAAGCTATTTCAGATGACTTATCAGATAGAATAAGAGTTAAGCTTAATTTTGGAAGTAATATTACAACACAAATAGGAAATTACTCAATAAACAATTCAAACACTCAAATAAAAATGTGCTCACAGAAGGGAGGAGATTTATGTTCCTCAAATAATTATTGTGATGGAATAACCACTTCTTCTTCAGATAGCTCCTCAACAGAGTTCTGCTGTGTTGGTCAGTGTAAAACCTACTCTGAACCTAGCTCAAGTGTATCAAGAAACTGGGTAGCATTATTTGTTATAATAATTATTTTAGTAATTTTAGGTTTATTTTTCTGGATGAAATACAAAAAAGGACCAAAGGCAATGGATGGAGATGTATTTGACAAAAAAATAAAAAATTTTGATGACCGTATGGAATCTCGCGGAAAATTAACCAAATTCTAATTAATATAACTCTTAATTATATCGTCAGTAACATTAAACTCTTTAATAAGATCAGATTCTCTTTTATCTTCATACTTAATTTCTTCAAGATACTCTGCAAGTTCGTAAATATCAGCAACTATGTCCTTGCCACTGTCCTTGCTATATTCCTTAAGAGCCTTTAAAAATTTACCATCTACTTCATTTTGAACAATATCTTTTTTCCCAGGAGTATTGTCCAGTTTTCCCTCAAGAAGATCACTTCCTCCAGGTATTTTTTTTATAACTTCTTCCCTGTCTATGCCTACAATTGAAGAGACTTCTATTGATCCAAGAGAGTTATAAAAGTATAAAGGTACTGGACTGTATTCATTCTCAATGTTTATTCTAACACTTTTTTCAGCACCATAAACAGGATTGTTATAGCTTCCAGAGAATAATGTAGATCCAGCTAATAACATTCCAATAAGGCTTTTTTTTATCTTATTCATTTTTCTGCCTCCATAACAATTGAAAATTCTTCCTGGGTTTCTACACTTGTCTTTCCATTTCCATTAAAACCCAAATATTCTACTAAAATTCTTCCTGGAATAGATGGTTGAAAATTAATATTTAC
>DYHK01000145.1 GCA_020724205.1 Candidatus Aenigmatarchaeum sp.
ATACTTTCTACATTTATCTAAACAATCAATCCTAAATTCTCCTTTTGGTTCTGCTTTACAAAATTCTAAAATTTTATCTTTTTCTTCAGTTGTTGGGTTTCTTGAAATGCAAGCATTACTAGATAAATCTTCATCAAACTTTGTATTATCAATTAACCACCCTTGTTTTTGTGCCATATCTTTACAAATTAGTTGAGGACCACCACCTGCATAAATATTTGAAGTTGAGAGAACAATACCAAGAAAAACAAAAAGTATTAATGCAAATATGTAGATTTTATTTAGTTTCATCATTGATGAATAAATTTATTATATACCTTTTTAAATTGCCATTGCTTCTCACACTTGCTAGTACTAATATTTATTTAGAGGGTTAAATATGGAAGAAGATATTTTAAGTCAAATTAAAAGTAATAATGCTAAAAAACAAACAAGAGGTAATGGTGGAAAGTTTGTAGCAAAAGAAGATCCTACAAAGTTGCCTCCAATATCTGTAGCTGTAAATAACCCTACTTCAGTTAACACAACCAATCCTCCAGACTTATTAAATGTAAAAATAACTAACCCACTTGTATATATTAAGTATTGGTGGAAAAGAATATTAGCAAATGAAGGGTTGGAAATTAAAATTAAGATTAAACCCTTAACGATGTTTGGTCTAGCCTTGATAATTTTTTCAGGAGTATTTGGACTTGGTGGCGTAGTGTTTCCTATGTTTTTTCCAAATCTTAAATTTAATAGTGCAGTTGTTACAAACCAAACTCCAACCCCACAACCTGAATTACTTAAAGATACTGCACTTAAAGGAACACTAACAAAAACAAATACAAATCCTGTTAAATTTTATTTAATCACAACATCAACAGAAGCAGTAACTCTTGAAATACCAGTTGGTTTTAATTTAAACTCTCTAGTCGGAAAAAGAATACTTGCCGTTGGTATATATGATTCAAAAAACAAAGTACTTGAAGTAGAGGATATACAAGACCTTGAAGTACTTTCTACTACTCCAGTACCAATACCAACAACAACTCCAACACCAAAGCCTACAGAAACACCCACTCCTACA
>DYHK01000032.1 GCA_020724205.1 Candidatus Aenigmatarchaeum sp.
AATATAGGTACAATACCAGAAGAATCATACATCACAGTAAAACTAGCTCCAGCAGGAGAAAAAATAGGAATGATAGACGAGGGTTTCATGGAGCGTATGAAAAAGGGAGATGTCTTTGTTCTTGGAGGAAGTAAATACATATACCTATACTCAAAGGGTATGAATATATATGTCAAGCCAGCTCTTAATAGAAACCCAACAATTCCCTCTTGGTTCTCAGAAATGCTTCCCCTAAGCTTTGACTCTGCAACCGAGATAAATAAATTCAGAATGTTAATGAACGATCGCTTGAAGAATAAACAGAAAAAATCAGAGATTATAGAATTCATACAAGAATACCTTTATGTAGAAAAAGAGGTAGCAGAATCTATCTTCCAGTATTTCTCAGAGCAGTATAAATTCTCAGAAATACCGCATACAAACCTAATTTTAATAGAAAAATTCAAGGGAGAAAAAAATTACCTCTTAGTAAATAGTATGTATGGTCGTAGAGTAAATGATGCTTTATCAAGAGCAATTGGATATGTAATGGGACACTTCGGAGGCCGTGATATAGAAATAGGAATAAGTGATACTGGATTTTATTTTGCAGGAGAGAAACTTCCAATTGAAAAAGCTCTTGAATATCTAAACGAAGATAATATTCAAAAAATTCTAGTAGAAGCAATTGAAAAAACAGATATTCTAATGAGGCGTTTCAGGCACTGTGCAGCCCGTTCTTTAATGATACTCAGAAGTTATAAGGGAGAAAATAAAAGTGTTGGTAAACAGCAAATGAAGTCGCACTTTTTAATGGCTGCTGTAAAAAAAGTATCAGGCAACTTCCCAATACTGAAAGAAGCAAGAAGGGAAGTATTAGAAGATTTAATGGATATTAAAAACACAAAACTAGTCTTAAAAGAAATAAAAGAAGGAAGAATAAAAGTAAAGCTTAGAGAAACCCAGCTTCCAAGCCCTTTTGCTCTTAATTTAATTATACAAGGCCACACAGATCTCATAAAAATAGAGGATAAACAAGCCTTCTTAAAAAGAATGCACGAGTTACATATGAAGGCAATCGGAGAGTAAATTATTCTCGATACATAGAATTAACCCTTCTAGTCCAATCTCTTGCATTTTTTAATTCTTCTTTATCCTTACTTAATTCTCCAATACACCATAATCTATCAGTATCTCCAGAACTTACAAAATGAAGAAACAATTCAATACTATTCTCTCTTTCAGCAACATAAATTCCTCTCATCCCATCAGGAGTTATTGCTCCATTTAAAGGATAATTCATAGTAACACATCTATCTTTTTTATAAACAGTTAAATATCTAATTCCTTTATCATCTAAAATTACAAAATGATTATCATCTTCTACTAATTTAGCTTCTGGCACTTTCATTTTACTTCCTCTTAACCTGCAAAACCTTATTTAAATGCCAGAAGCACTCAACAGAACCCTTATGTCTATCCCACCAAGGAAAGGTATCATCTAATGGAGCTTCAATATATTTGGGAAAAATAAAAGGTACATGTATCGAACTTAATATCTTGCCAAGAGTGTCTTCACTATCAGCCCTAATACGAATTAATTTATCTCCCTTAAAATTAATTCCATGTTTTCTAAAAATTCTTCTTATAGCAATATCTTCGTAATGTGCTGCAGGGGCTTTTTGGATAGAATAATCAGTGCCAGATTCTATATCAGATGACTGCTCAGTCCAGACATCTCTTCCTTGCTTTATAAGATCATTCCAAATATATCTTCTATCAGGATGCATGAAATCGACCTCGTAAGATAATTCATATAAATTTACAGCCTGATTAAAATCTAGAATTCTAGGTCCAAGAATATGTCTTATTCTCCAATTGTTCTTTCCATACTTAGAATCATATTCAATCAAAAGTCTATCTCTATCTTCTCCAAACCATCCTGGTCTTCCAACAGTTTTCCAATCGCTTGTAGGTATCATCTTCCTACCCAAATTATATACTATTTAATTATTATCTCCCCCTTTATACGTAATAATAGAAAGGATTATAAATATCAAATATTAAGAATTAATATGATAGAATCAACTCTAAAGAAAATAGGACTTACAGATGGAGAAATAAAAGTATATCTAGCATTACTAGAGCTTGGAAGCTCAACAACATGGAATATAACCAAGAAATCTAGAATATCTGGATCAAAGGTTTACGAAGTTCTTGAAAGACTGAGTAATAAAGGTCTGGCAAGCTCCTTAAACAAGAACGGAGTAAAATACTTTGAAGCTTCTTCTCCAGAAAAAATAATAAGTTACCTAGAAGAAAAAGAATCTGAGTTAAAAGAAGAAAAAACAGAAATAAAAAAGATAATTCCCGATCTCATATTAAAGCAAAAAAATTCCTCAAAAAGTGATGTTAAAGTATTTACAGGATTTGAAGGACTGAAAACAGCAGAAGAGGACATTCTCAATAGTCTCAAGAAAGGAGAGGAATGGTTATCAATGGGACTCTCAGATCAACCAGAATCATGGGAAATTTATTTTAATAAAAAGCATGAAGAAAGAGCAAAAAAAGGGATTGTTCATAAACATTTATTGAATGAAAAATATAAATCTCTTTACCATAAAAGAAAACATTTAGTTTTCACAGACTTCAGATTTTTAAGTAGGGAGATGGAAATGCCAACAAGTATTGAAATATATAAAAATAAAGTATGTGTGATGATATTAACTCCAAAAAATCCTTTAGCAATTATAATAGAAAATAAGGAAACAGCAGATAGCTTCAGGAAATATTTCAATCTTCTCTGGAAATCGGCTAAAAAATAGACTTATAAAGATCTTATCCTAGGTATTTTTATGACTAAAATATCAAACCAAGACTACGAATTCATAGGAAAATCTGTGTATTTTCCAAAGCAGAAAATCTTAGCAATAGGTGACCTGCATCTAGGATACGAGTATACATTCAGAGAATCGGGTTCTCTACTTCCAGCAACACAAATGAATCAGACTTTTGATGACCTAAAAGAAATTCTGGAGGAAATTAAAAAAAGAAAAATTAAGCTCACTAAAATCATCTTCCTCGGAGACATAAAACACTATTTAGCTTTTAACAAAGGAGAAAGAAATAGAATCCTTGACCTAATAGATCTTCTTGAAAATTACATCAATCCAGAAGATGTAATAATGCTGAAAGGAAATCACGAGAAGATGAGTAACATCTCAGGAAAAACCTTCATTGATTTTTACAAATCAAAAGAATTATTATTCATCCACGGAGACAGAGAATTTCCAGAAATGAAATCTAAAGAGATAAAATACGTAATAATGGGGCACCTCCACCCAGCTATTACAATTACAGATTCTCAAAAGATAAAATCAGAAAAATACAAGTGCTTCCTAACTGGGGCATATAAAAATAAAGAGTATATCATACTTCCAAGCTTCTTCCCACTAATAGAAGGAACAAGCCTAAACGAGTACATCTCAGGATCTGCCTGCATAATCCCAGAAAGATCTCTAAAAAAGTTCAATGTCTTTATAATTGGAAGTGATAAAACCTACAGCTTCGGAAAGCTGAGTAAAATAAAAGGCAGAGGGTAAAAAAGTAAGTTAATACTCCATATCAAATTTTCATTAGAGAAAACTTTAACATTTTAATAAACTATGATTAACCTGATAAATATCACATATAACCTCCTGATTTTACTTACCTTACATTAAATATACTTCCAATTCATAAACCTTAAAAATAAGCTCCTTGTGATTAATATATGGAAGTTATATATCTTATACCCACATGGTTCATTGGAATATCAGCAGTGCTTGAAATAGTATTCGCAGCTGTATCTATTCTCGTTGCAGTTCTATCATTCAGAGTTGCAAAACTATGTGAAGAAAGAGAGCCAAAAATACTTGGTGCAGGATTTCTTCTAATCTCGTTATCCTATTTAATATGGTCTGTTCTCAATGTATTTGTACTTTCAGGGCTATCAAGCGAAACAAGTGCACTAACCCTAACTGAATTAATTTCTGTAAGAGCACTAGGAATATACATGCATATAATACTATTCACTCTAGGTCTAATAACTCTTGTATACATGACTCTCAAAACAAAAAGCGAGAAAACATACTTCCTTCTAGTTTTTGTAAGTCTTATCTCAATACTCCTAAGTAAAAACATCTCTAAAACATTCTTCTTATTATCCTCTGTACTCCTACTATTTATGATACACTACTACTACACAGAATATAATACTAAAAGAACTCCTAAAAGACTGATAATCCTAAGTTCATTTTCACTTTTATTTGTAAGTCACGTAATCTTAATATTCTCTGCCACAAATTATTGGATGTTTATTGCGAGCCACTTTATTGAGTTAATAGCTTACTCTCTAATATTGGTAACGCTTTTATTAAGTTTTAAAAATGAACAAAAAAAGAAATAAGCTTGAAATAATAAGAGATATTCTTCAGGCAATAAGAAATAGAAATGGGAGAATTAAGCCAACACACATACTCTATAAGTCAAATCTCTCTCACCAAATGATGGAAGAATATCTTAAAGAATTGAAAGAGAAAGATTTTATAGTTGAAATTAAGAATAAAACAGGAAGAACTTATGCTATAACTGAAAAAGGAAATAACTACCTGAATAAATACTCTCTTATAATGGACTTCACAGAATCTTTTGGTTTAGGATAAATTATTTTTTAAGATAGTTTAATAAGAGACATATTAAGTATACTCAATTCATATCTATCATATAACTTACTAATTTTACTTGCATTTACATTAGTCTTATCAATTACTTCCAAAATAATTTACGTCAATTATATAACCTATGGATTTTAGAATTATTAACATATAAGATTTCAATACCTATCTAAATAAATTATCCTCTCCGACCTAATTGCCTCTTCCTATGACGATCAACAGACCTATGTTTTCCAGGCCTATAACCTCTATTATTAAAACTTCTAGGTCTTCTGCTATCCATAAATATTCTTACAAACTTAAAATCAGGAAGTTTCATAGATTGTATTTCCAAACGCTCATCTGCATATATTCTCTGAAAATTTTCATAATCCATTTTAGAAACTAGACTTATAGCAACTCCTTCTTTACCTGCACGTGCAGTTCTTCCTATTCTATGAATATACTCTGAGGGAGTTGGTGGCAAGTCATAGTTATATATATGTGAAACATTCTTTATATCTAAACCACGAGCAGCAACATCTGTACAAACTAAGATACAAACATGACTCGAATGGAACTTTTCCATTATTCTATTTCTCTTATTCTGATCAACTCCTCCATGAATCGCCATAACATCAAACCCATGCTTATCTAAATTATTAGCTAAAAAATCTGTATTGTGTCTTGTATTTGAGAAAACCATTACTAATCCTCCCTTCTCTTGTTCAAGTAAGTGAACAAGGAGAGAAAATTTCTGGTTTTGAGGAACATCATAAAAATACTGCTTTAGTTTAGAAGCCTCAACATAACTCTCAACACTTACCTCTTTAGGATCATTCATATACCTATCAGCTAAGTGTCTTATAGTTGATGATAATGTTGCAGAAAATAAGAGTGTCTGACGTTTAACAGGACATATAGAAATAATCTTAGTAATATCTTTTATAAATCCCATATCAAACATCTTATCTGCCTCATCCAAGACTAAAAATTTAAGTTTCGATAAATCAAGAGTTCTCTGAGATAAGTGGTCTAAAATTCTTCCAGGAGTACCAACAACAATCTCTACCTTCTTAAGTGCTCTTTCCTGTTCACCATAAGAAACTCCCCCATATACTTCTTTAACTCCTAGTGGAGTATGTATTGCAAATTGTCTTAAAGAACTTCCAACCTGCTCAGCCAGCTCTCTTGTTGGCGTTAGTATCAAAGCCTGAACACCCTCTCCAGGCTTAACATTATCAATTATCCCTGCTCCAAAAGCAAGAGTCTTTCCAGATCCAGTAGCAGACTTAGCAATTACATCCTTTCCAGAAAGTACCAAAGGTATGGTTTTCTCCTGAATCTCTGTTGGTTCACTAATACCATGCTCTTCAATAGCCTTCAGCAATTCTGCACTCAGGCCTAATTTTTTAAATCCTGTCTCTGACATAAATTTCCTAGAACTCCGTGTTATATAATTTTATAATTTACTTAATTTTTATATCGCGTATTTTATATTTTATATTATAAGCGATATTAGAATATCGCTGAACTTCATTCCTGTATTTGTTACTAAATATTAACCAAACCATCCTTTTTAAAGCTAATCTTTAATAAATCAAGGTTGGAGGAATAAAGATTAAAGGATCATTTTTACCATTATCTTCTTCCATATTTTTTTCTAAACTTATTTGAGAACGAATAATTTGTGTTGCATAATCTTTCATCTCAGGACTCATTGAAGGAATATGCTTTCCCTCTATACCATAAAATCCTTGTTTCTCAGCTTCCTCATACATATCTGGAGCAACAAAATAAGTTAATCTAGGATTTAAAGAAAAAATAACATCTGCATCTCCGTCTTTATCAATATGATCTATATAAATTCCTCGTAATGTAGTAGTATAATTATTAATTCTAGGTTCTCCTCTAAGGAGATTATTTCCTAATAATGCTGCAATTGTTATCGATACTCCTGCTCCAATAAAGAGTAAGTTATGTTTAATTCTTTCATTCATGATAAAAAAATCATCCTAATTAGATTTAAAAATATTTCTACACCTTCTTCTTTTTCAAAATACATACCTTACACGGTTTATACTTTCTAGAAGTAAAGAAGCTAACACTATTATTGTGAACCTTATACTTATTTTTTATAGACTTAGAAAGCCTGCAGGTCTTAGCATGATATACTTTAGTTAGTGAAGAGCCAACATAATCATACTTAGGAATATTAAGCTTCTTTTT
>DYHK01000033.1 GCA_020724205.1 Candidatus Aenigmatarchaeum sp.
TCTTAGCGTTATGTCTCCTGAATCATTCTGGCCTAGGTAAGCAAGAGTTAGTGTATCTGTGAACGAGCTTCCTTTCTTCATAGATAATAATATTGGATCTTGGTAGAACTCAAGGATGATTCTTGGTTTGCTTGTATCAATTGGCTATGTTGTGTCTGATTCATTCGGGATTATATATGTAAATATATCATAATTATAATCTCCCTGGCTTAGAGTAAGGGTCTTTACAGATGTTTGTTTTATGTTTTTAATAGATATTGTTAGGTCTTTGTTTTCTGAGGCATCAAGGTTTATTGAGCTAGATGTATTTTCAAATGTATAGCTTATAGTTGTTGGAGAATCTAGATTATTACTCAGCTTTATTTTGAAATCCTGATTTGTAATAACAAATCCAGGGAAGAAGTTGAATGGAGCTGTTTCATTTATAACATTAAAGACTTTTTCAACATCTTCTGTTTTTACCTGATTATTTTCCCTGTAGTTAAGCTGGCTTATCTTAACAGAGTAGTTTCTTTCTGTTATTGGAAGAATTGCGAAGATGTAATATGTATTATTGAATTTTATAACATCGTAAGTTAAAGGAATTTGAACGTGATCTCTGTAGAAGCCTACATCCTCTTTGTCTATGTTTTCAAGTATGTTTCCTGTTATGGTTGCCTGGAAGGTTTCAAGTTTTGAGAAGTCATTTTTCTGGGTTTTTATTTCAATTGCAGAGCCTAAAGAAATAAGACTAATAATTAAAACTGAGAGTAATAATACAAGTAATATCCTCTTTTTCATAATTACTAGAATTTAAGATAATATATAAAGATTATTGAGAGTAAAAATTATGTGCTACTTCTTTACGTACCCCGAAAGCGCCACCGCCCCTGACACTATCGAAGTCGTTACCATTGAACCTAAGCCTACTACCGTTAAGGCCATCAACAAGAGCGGAAACTCTCTTAATAGGTTTATTTCCTTCAGAAATATCAATTCCATAAGTTCTTGGATTATAATTAAATTTAGAAGAAGCTTCTGCTATTTTTTTAGCTCCTTCCTCCCCAAAACTTGCTATAATAAATCCATCTTTTGATAAAGAATCTGGAGTGTGATCTCCTAAACTATACAATCCTTTTGGAGCAAATCTTATACTTTCATCTTCACTAAATCTAATTCCATTAGTATTTACTCCAGGCTTAAGTCTTCTTTCTAAATCATTTATATCCATATTCATAAACAATCCTTCAGCCTTTAAGTCTTGAACAGAATAAACTCCTTTATCTGTCCATAAATTAACATTAAATACCCATAACCATCTATTTTTCATTATATCTCTTATAGACTTAAATTCTGGTTCATTTTTAACATCAGCATCACAATAAGCTGAATATACTAAATATGCTGTATAATCTCCAGTAGGAACTGATAAACTTCTATTTAATATTTCTTTTCCAACTTCTTGGTAAGTATTAGGTCCTACTTGAGGATAACTAAAAGTAGCTTCTCCATTTGCATGTGGCACTATTAAAGTTGTTTCTCCTCTTACAATTCTTGCACTTTTTCTTTCTGTTGTAGCTTGCATAATTTTAGTTAAAGAATTGTCTATATAAATATTATTATGAAATTTACTTCCCCAACTCTCTCAATTTCTTAAGAGTCTCTTCAAACTCGCTGTCTTTTTGAGATCTTACTGGAGGTCTCTGAGAAACAGGCCTATGTATAGGGAATGAGGGCCTTTGTATTGGTCTTGAAAACGTTTGAGGGCCTGTTCTTGGAGGAGAGAATGGAGGTCGTGTCTCACTTGGTGATCCTCCTTTTCTGAATCCGCTTCTGAACTTGAATAAAACTCCAGATAATTTTTTTCTGAAAATTATTGCAATAATTACTAATACTATTAAGATTAATAAAACCCAAATCCACCAGTAACTTCCGCTTGTTTTTGTTTTGTCTGCACAACATATCTGATTACTTGGGCAGGTTTCTCCGAATTTCTGCTCTTCATCACTTAAACAAGAAGAGGCACAAGTTCCTCCTGAAGATTCACAAGTATATTCTTGAGGTTCGCTTCTTGGAGTACATGTTTCTGAACAACAATAACCTAAGTCTAGACTATTAAGCCTGTTTCCTGGGCACTCTTCATTATCTGCACAAATATCTGCTCCAGGAATTTCAAGACAGGTTTTCAGCTCGACATTTTCAGAGCAACATACTTCTGAAAAAAAGTCACACTCAAGATCTGAAAATACCAATCCTCCCTCAGCTACACAGTCTGATTTAGGTATACAGTATTTTCCGTTAGATGTACAACTTTGAGATCCTGATCCAGAAGTTTTACACTGTCCATTAATACACTCCTCGCCTGATGAACAATCAGAGTCTGCATCACACTCATCTCCAGAACCTCCTGATGAGAATCCTGTAGGCCATCCAGAGTATATTAATAATCCTGTATCTCTTACATTATTCCAGCACCCATTTGAATTCTGGGTTTTTCCGTTTAGCAAGTATTCTTTAACTTTTTCTTCTTCAGGAGTATCACGACCTGAGATTGATAGAAGAGCTAGAGCAGTGTTGTAAAATTTCCCATAAGAGCCAACATTCCAGAAGTCTCCCTTGTAATTATCTGTTAAAACACTAGTCAAGTAATCTTCAGAATCAGTTACTATTAGTAAGAAGGCTTCTGGGAAGTATTGAGGATTATCATCAATAAAAGCACCAAGATAAGGCAAGTAGATAGAGGTATCAACATCTGATTTGTACAGTGCTAGAACAGCCCATAAAGAACCCTCGTAATTACAGACAGTTCCCTGCTTGAAACACTTGTAGTTAACCTGTTCATTTGATTCTCCTCCTGCAACCTCTGAATTAATATTTTGTGAGACGTGGATTGTTGAAGATGTTTGGGATTTGTATAATAAGGTTGATGAGAAGTCCTTATCACAAGAAATTGTGTACTCTTTTTCCAGGCAGTTATTAGCTATTCTCAGCCAATAACCATTTTCTGAGATTGGAAGACATGAACCTGCTGAAGAAGAAACTTTTTTATCAGCACCTACTGAAACTCTGTAAGTTCTTCCGTCGTATTTTACGTCACATGAGGAAGCTGATTGAGTATCAATTTGTAGATACCAGATAAGATCACTTGCAGGCTTTGTCTGATTAAGTAGCCAGTTTTTTACCTTATTTGTATTTGCTCCTGATTTTTCTAGTGCTAAGAGAGCCATTGAAGTATCTTTAACCTTACAAGATCCTTTTGGCCAGCACTCTTCGTTTTGAGAATTTTCAAGTAATTCTGCACGACAAGACTTGTAATTTCCTTTTGCTAGTAATACAGAGATTTGCTCTTCATGAGTTAGTTTAGAACAATCATCTGCAACTGCATCCTCAATACACTGGTGAGCATTATCAAGCGAGGTCTTATTACTATTTGTCTGTGCACTTATTAATGGAAAAAATGCTATAATTAATAGAATAGATAAAACTATCAAACCTCTTTTATTCATTATAATTAGAGATAGTTTATGTTTAAAAACTTTTAGAGTGAATGTATAACTGTGTAATAACCTCATAATAAATTTTAATGAGATAAAATTTGAACATTTCAAAAAGGGATTATCAATTTGATTATAGTTTAATTGCTCATCATACAACTTGTGGATTTTAGTTTTATTAACTTACTTACTCTCTTTCTTCTTCCTTGGAGCTCTTGGAATTTTTTCTCTTTTTGGTTTATTCTGATCTTGATTTGTCTTCCAAGCACCTGATTTGTAAGAAACATAGGCGACTGGGTTTTTTACTTTTTCAGAGATATTATCTGTGTCGTAAACACCAATTTCCTTGTATATATCATTATCAAAATTAGGAGGAAGAACTGGAGAGTGTTTTGAGTGCCAGATTAATTGTGAGTTTATGTATCCTTGTTTTAATGGAGGGTTATTTTTTACATTCCACTCATTTACTTTTTTTTCAACCTCTTCTATGCTTAATCCTAGAGATCTGAAGAAGTTTAATAGAATAAATAGGGCTCTTTTGCGGCCGTCTTCCATTCCTTTTAGAATTTTTATAATTGCTGGAGGGTAGTTTTCTTCTTTTACGTCTTTTATGTTTATTTTTGGAAAGTCTTTCTTTATCTTATTTACCTTATCTGGATTTTCTGAAAATTCTAATTTCTGTTGCTGGGAATTTGATCTATACCAGTCTATTGCCTGAATTAATAATTTTCTTGCCTCGTCTTTCTTTGGTTCTGGAAGATAATTTGAAATTTTAATTTTAAGAGGATCGGCGTCTGTTAATTCAAATTTTTCAAGTTCCTCTTTAGTGAGAACTATACTTACTAGAGAGGTTTTCTCATGAAGAGAATATGGCATCCTGAATAAGTGCCTTGAAGATACTAATAGAACATCAAGACCAAGAACCTTGAATATATCAGGAACACTTAGCTCCTCATTAAAATTAGATGGATTTTCAAGAGAGTTTGTAGAACATTTTTGACAGAAGTAAAATTTCTTTTTCTGAGTCTCCTCCATTATAGATTTACATGTTGGGCATTTTTTTTGTTTGAAATCTTGTGAGGATGATTTAAATGTCTCTATATGAGGCGGATGACATTTTGGACATCTAACAGTTATTTGAAATCTTTCTTCGGCAATATTACTACAGGTTTCACATTTTATTCCAATAAATCCTTGTACTTTTAAGAAATCAGAATCTGTGTCTTTAATCATATTCTGAAGTATTGGTCTAGAAATTTCTTTAATATAATTTAGAATAGCTCTTGGCCATTCTGGGAACATCTCTTTTGTTTTTATCTCATCAATATATTCTGGGAATGCCTGCCAAGGAATTATTATGTGAAATCCTTTTGATCCTGAAAATTTAATTCCTATGTTTTTTACTCCGTGATTTTCTAAGGCTTTTATGATTGCAAGGGCGGCTTTTTTGCTGTAGTAAATCCACTTACAATCTATATCAATTATCAAGTCCCATCCTTTTCTCAGCTTATTTAACTGATCTTGATTAAGGTCTGTAGATAATTCTAAAGGATCTTCCCAGATTTCTTCAGAACAGTGGAAGCTTGTGGCTCCCTTTTTAACAAAAGAGAGTATATCTGATGGGTACTGGAAGGAATCTGGGCGTTTTCCAAAACCCTCAAAGTATCTAGGGCTTACCTCTCTATTCTTTGAGAACTCGTATATGGCATTTTGGACATCTTTTCTAGTATAATATGATAAGGCTATTGCTCTAATTCTCTCCTCTTTCTTCTCCATTATTATACTTGATAAACGCATTTTAAATAGATTTATATGAGTGAAATATAATAAAGCTTAAAAGTCGACTAGGTGTTTAGAAATAGTATGTTAGCTAAGTTAGAGAATCCTAGGATTTTCTCAGAGGTGATTTCAATTATTTCTGAGTTAGTTACTGAGGTAAAATTGAGGTTTGATGAAAGAGGAATGGGAATTGTAGCTATAGATCCTGCAAATGTAGCAATGGTTTCGTTTAGAATACCTCGGGAAGCTTTTTCAGAGTATGAGGCAGGTAATGAAATCTTGGGGATTAATCTTGATAATTTAAAAGCTGTTTTAAGAAGGGCAAGGCCTGGAAGTATTTTAATTATGGAGAGTTATGAGAGTACTCTTAAGTTAGATATTCTTGATAAGATAAAGAGAAGTTTTTCACTTGCTTTAATTGAGATTGAGTCTGAAGATAAGAATGTTCCTTCTTTAGAATTTTTATCTCAAGTTCAGATGAGTCCTAATGATCTAGTTGATGCTATTGAAGACTGTGTTATTGTAGCTGATTCTTGTAATTTTGTTGCAGAGCCTGACAAGTTTATAATTGAGGCTTCTGGGTTAAATTCTGCTAGGGCAGAATTTTCAAGTGATGAGGTAAAGATTATCTCTGGAAAATCAAAGGCAAAATACTCTTTAGAATATTTGCAGAAATTTTCTAAGGCAAGCAAGATTGCAGATAAGGTTTTCATTAATTTTTCGTCAAATCATCCAACAAAGATTGAGTTTAAACGAGATGATTTAGATCTTGCTTTTATTCTAGCTCCTAGAGTTGAAAACGAGGATTAGTTATTTTTTCTTCTTGAAATTCAGCGAGGCTGAATTTATACAGTATCTTTCACAAGTAGGGCCTGGACCATCTGGAAAAACATGGCCTAGGTGACCGCCACAACGGGCACAAGTAACTTCTACTCTATGCATTCCATGAGAGTAATCATCTACTAGTTTGATATTTTTCTTATTCTTAGGTTCTGTGAAGCTTGGCCATCCTGTTCCAGAATCAAATTTTGTATCTGAAGAGAATAATTCGTTACCACACTGAGCACAGGTATACATTCCACTAGATTTATTATTCAATAGCTTCCCTGTGAATGGGGCTTCTGTTCCCTTATGCTTTATAATATACTCCTGTTCTCTTGTTAATTTTTTCATTTTAGTTATTGTTCTAGAAGATTTCTTTTTCATAAAGCCTCTATGAGTTAGAGATATAAATAAGTTATGATATTGAAAACATTTAAAAGCATCTATTAATTAACATATTAATATAAATAGTATTATCAATATTAATAATAATATGAATATTCATAGAGATAAGCTGATTGAGTTTATGAGGAAGAATAAGATAGTAACTAGTTCTGAGGTGGCTAAACATTTTAAGATTTCATGGAATACTGCTGACAAATATTTACTTGAGCTTGCTTTTGAGGGTAGATGTGAGAGAATAAAAAAAGAGGGAGTTAATTTATGGTTTTTAAAGTAAATAATATTAGAAAAAAGAAGTCTATGAATAAAAAGGCACAGGTGACTATATTTGTAATTATTGGAATTTTAATAATAGCTGCTGTAATTCTTATTTACTTTTTA
>DYHK01000034.1:0-3735 GCA_020724205.1 Candidatus Aenigmatarchaeum sp.
TTTGCTAAATACTATGTCTCTTAAAAAATTTATAGCTTTTTTAATTTTTTCCCTTATCTTTCCAATTACAATTAAGCTTTTAAAGTAAGAATTTCTATAATTTTTTTACAAAATGCGATGGGAAGAAAGACAGGAAAGAGTTCAAGAGAAAATTGATGAGGCTATTGATCATCTTGCTGAAGAGTTTTCTCTAAACGTAAATCATTACCCTGTTGTTATATGGGTTGGAAGAAAAGACTTTAAAGAATTAAAATTGCCTGTAGACGAGCTGGCAAATTTTGAAGCTTTAAAAAGAAATAAAGTAAGTGCAACTTACCCTAACGGTTTAATCCTTATAGCAAATCATAGTTCAGATAATATAGTTGAAGAGGCCACTCATTTTCTTCATTTTAGTAATTCTGGAATTAGAAATTATGAAACACGGGGTTATGATGGAGTTTGTCTCGACATATTAACAGAAGCTTTAGGGTTTTTTGGCTCAAAGGTAATCGATCCTTCTATCAAGAATAATGGTAAAACAAATCAAGAAAATGGTATTGTTAAAAATTATGTTTACAAAAGAGGATACGCTTTAGGAGAAATAATGTTTTATTCATATATTCAAGGAGAAATATGTCGTAGATTTGTTAGAGATTTATTTCAGAACCCATTAGATCGGCATGGAAGTGCTAAGAGAAAGCTGAGACAGCTTGAATCTAGGTTTGTTCATTAATTATATATAAAATTCTTCATCTAAAATTAGTTATAACATAATCTTTGTTTTTTAGATAACATAAATCTTAATAAATGATAATTCTAAAAGAGTTTTATGAAGGAAAGAGGAGGATCTTTGGAATATGAAGATAGTGAGACAAGGAAATCTGAATTAGTTAGTGCTGTTAATGGAGCAGTTAGATTTTACTCTTATTTTCTGAGGTCTGAGTATGGTGTGGATGCAAGAGAATATCTTAAATCAAGAGGTATAAGTGATGAGAGTATAGAAAAATTCTCTATAGGATACGCTCCTGAATCCTGGATAGGGCTTTTAGATTATCTAACCAGAGATTGTGGGTTTGATACTAGTCTGCTTATGTCTGCAGGTTTAATTAGAGAGGGAAATCTTAACACTGTAATTGATGTATTTAGAAATAGGATTATTTTTCCTATAAGCAGAGGAGATGGAAAGGGATTTGTAGGACTAGCAGGCAGAACTCTTGACCCTAATGATAAGATCAAGTATCTAAATACTTATGAAAACTCAATATATAAAAAAAGTGAGCTTTTATTCGGACTTCAGTATGCAAGAGAGCCATCTAGAAAATCAAATCAAATAATTGTTATGGAAGGGTATATGGATGCAGTTCTTGCTCATCAAGAAGGATTTAGTAATGTTGTTGCAACAGGAGGAACTGCATTAACAAATTATCATGCTAATCTTCTGACGAGAATATTAAAAGGGGATGGAGAAGTAGTCTTATGCTTTGATTCTGATAAAGGAGGGATTAGTGCTGTTGAGAGAGCTGGGCCTAGGCTAATTAATGAACCTGAAATGTTTAACCTTGGCGGGAAAATTACTGGAGAAAGGAGAGTAAATGTTGTACTTCTCCCTGAGGGAAGTGATCCCGCAGATTTATTGTCTAAAGGAGAATCTGGAAGAGAAGAATTTAGAAAATATTTAGACTCTAGAAAACCTTTTTCAACTTTTTATTTTAATCAATTACTTAAAAAGCATGGGAATGAATCAGTTGAATCGCGATCAGCCCTAGTTAGGGATTTTTCTGATAATCTCTATGATAAGCTACCTATTGGAGTGGTTCCTATGTTTATAGATGAGATGTCTAAATCAACAGGAATTCCTTTAGAGCATATAGTAAGCATTGTTTCAGATACATCTCTTAGGAGATTAAATCCTGATAAGGATTACTGGGAGCGTCGTATACTTGGAACGCTCTTATCTTTAAATGGGTGTGAGATAGGCCCTGAAAGAGAGGCTTTGATAAGTCTTTCAAGTAATGAAAGAAGAGCAATATACTCTGAAGTTAGAAGGGGAATAGAACATCATCCAGGAGAGTTATTTCAAGAAAGTACTGAAGACACTATTTTTAATAAAGTCATTTCAGCCTCAAGAGATAGTTCTGAAAGTATTGATGTGAAGAAGTTAAGAGAAGAAATTAAATTTGTCTTGAAATACCATTCAGAAAAAGCAGGCTATGGATTGCTTGATTATGAGTTATTGAGACTAGCTTCTGCAAGTCATGGAATTATAAGAAATGGGAAGTTAGATAATGAGCTTTATGAAGCCTGGGCATTATCAAGAGATATTGCTGGAAGAGAGGCATTAATTAAAAGAGTGTCTAATCTTGGAAGATATTTAAGAGGAGAGTTATAATAAAATGACAAAAAGAGTTTCTAGAGAAAAGATAGGAGAGTATGAAATACAGAGACATCCTGGAGGAATAACTATTACTGGACCTATTTTAAATAAAAATGGAATATATATCCCAAATGATGAAAAACTTAAAAGGATTTTTGAAAGAGAGAGAAAAAAGGGCAAAATATCACATCATACTTCCCTTAAAATATCTTGGAGAGGATTTATAGAAACTGGAGAGCTTAGTCTTACTAGTGGAAAGAAAGTTTTGGGAATAGAAAGAATAAGCGCTCCGTCTGTTACTTTAGAAGAAATTGAAGAGTCTATTAGAGATTTCTGGCCTGAGGGAGAAGAAAATCCAAGAAAAGTAGTGGAATATATGAGACAATATCCTAGAGAGCATCATGCAGCTAGTAGATCTTTTAAAGAGAGTCAAGGAGGTTTGGAGGGAATAATGAATCGCGTGAAAGGTGATGGATTTTATGATTATGTTAGAAAAAATGGAAGAAGAGAATCAAATAAGATAAATGAAGATTATATAATTGAAAGACTAGAAGAAAAACTAGAACAAGGAGAACCAATAAATAAGAGTCACTTAATTTCAAAAAGAGACAAAGCAAGTGTAGATTTATATCGCGATTTAGACAATCTTTCTAAACGTGATGGAATTAGTTTTACTAAGTTACTTAAAAAATTACTTAAAATTGAGTCTTCAGAAATTAGTTTAGCAGAGTATGTTATAAAGTATAAAAGAAACTCAAATCTATCTGAAAAAATTACTGAGTTCTTAATAAGATGGGGAGGAATTGCAGGCCTTGACATGAGTGAGTATTTTAGTGATGGGAAGTTATTTAGCGAGGGAAAAGAGATTTTATCTTTTAGATTTAATGGAAGTCAGAGGGGAATTTCTGACCTAAGGAAAGGAAATCAGGCTATAGAGGTGAAGGGAGGAACCTCAAGGTATCATGACTATAGGTGTGAACATCTTCTTGAAAGATATAAACCTGATGGCAAAAAATGGTTTGATGGAGAACCAATAGAGTCTAGTATTGTTGTATTTAATCAAAGCCCATATGCATGCTGTAAGATACTTACAGGATAGAGGAGTAAATGCTATAGGCTATAAAGAAGTTAAGGCTAAGCTTACCGAACTTGTAAGTTGGATGGACGAAAATGCCCTTAGTGAGATCAATGGAGAGTATCCAAGAATTCATGGATTTGGATTTTTATTAAGACTTTATGATAGTTTATGTCTGAATCCTGGAAGATTAATAAGAAATGAGACTGATGAAATAAGAGATTATTCTACTAAGGCTCTTGATATGCTTAACACCAAGGCTAGAGATTATGGAGCAACAAATGAGACTTGAAGATATTCCAAATGG
>DYHK01000034.1:3745-6850 GCA_020724205.1 Candidatus Aenigmatarchaeum sp.
GAAAAAGAAAGAGGAACTTTTCTTTCAGTAAAGAGATATGAGCGAGAGAATTCAGATGAACTTCCGGAAAAGATCCGAGAATATATTAATTACTTAATAGAAAAAAGATCTGGAAAATTAGAAAGCTTATTTCCAAAGTATAAAGTTGATGAGGCAGTATTTTTTGATATTGAGACAACTGGTTTTAATCCAAATAATCAGGTTTTTATGATTGGATATTCTTACTTAAGAGAAACCTTAAATACAAGAGTTCTCGTGGCAAGAGATCCCTATGAAGAGGGAGCAATACTTTGGGAATTCTTTTCATTTTTAAAAGAAAAAGAAAATCCATTAGTAATAAGTTATAACGGGCAGAGCTTTGATGTTCCAAGGTTATTAAATAGGTCCAAGTATCATGGAATTTCTTTCGGAAATGGAGAAAATTCTAAACTTATGAATGGAAATCACTCAGATCTGTATCTTTTAATGAAAACTCTTCAGTCCAGCCATAGAATTACCTTAAATCTTCCAAAAAGAGGGGGACGAACTCTTTCTTCTGTTGAATTGAATGTGTTTAAGTTTAATAGAAAGAGTGATATTTCAGGAAGTAAGGTTCCTGAAGTGTATCATGCTTATTTATATGGAGAAACAAATAGTGAAAAAAAAGTTAGTGAAAAAAAAGCTATTGAAGATATGATTGGAGTTATAAATCACATAGACCAAGATATTTTGACTCCTGTAGCTTTACTTGGATACTTTTCAAAGCATGTAAAGAATTAATCAGATTTATTAATCTATTAATTCTAATTTTAATATGAAGAGGTTATTTAGGTTTAGGTATCCAAAACTTACCGCTTTAGTTGTTTTTTCTGTATTATCATATTTTATATTCAGTAATCAATTTATTCAGAATTGGATAAATAGCCTTAACGAACTTTCATATCTTGGTTTTTTTGTTGCAGGTTTCTTGTTTTCATTTGGGTTTTCTACACCTTTTTCAATAGGGTTTTTCCTTACTGCTAATCCTTCAAATATATTTGTTGCATCAGTTATAGGAGGAATAGGGGCAGTCTTATCAGATATTTTGCTCTTTAAGATTATTCGGTTCTCATTTATGGATGAATTTTTAAGGCTTGAAAAAACAAAACCTATGAAAGAGATATCACAAGAATTTCATAAAAAAAGTCTTGTAAAGTTTAGAGTATACTTTATGTATGCCTTTGCAGGCTTTATTATAGCTTCTCCTCTGCCTGATGAGATAGGTGTACCGATGCTTGCAGGACTTTCAAAGATAAAAACTCTTGCATTTAGCATGTTAAGTTTTATACTTAAGGTAATTGCAATATTTATTATACTTTATCTTGGTATTGTTGTTTAGCATAGAATTAGTTAGATTTTTAAACTAAGATTATCCTGATATTTTATGACTAATTATGTTATAGAAGATGATGAAGTTGTTTTAAGAAAGCATTTGACTAATTCAACTCTTGAAAAAGCAGTAGTTGATTTTTACTGTGGCTCTTTAAATCCTAGACCTTTATTTGGTGATAATAGCATTATATCTAGAACTATAGGAGAAAATTTTAATGGAATTGAAAGATATAATAAAATATATTTTGATAAATACAGGCAAGATTATGCTGAAACTGAATTCTCAGAGTTTGTAACTGCTTTTCATAATTATAGTATAACTCATGAAGATTCTGATGCTATTGAAATGCTACTTGAATATGGAGATCTTGTTTTTCAAGACATTGCTGTTGATTTAATATATGGGTTGCATGGTAGACATGATGAGGCTAAAAAATTAATTGGAGAGGCGTTATACTATGCTAAAAAATCAATTGAAAGTTATGGATTTGATGCTAATACTGCACTAGAGCTTAGCAAGGTAAAGTATGGATGTAGAACTTTTAAAAAATCAAATGGAAGAAAGGTTAAAGATAAAGAAACTGAGAAGAGATTCTGTGAAGAGAGATTTAAAGAACTTATATCTAAATAAAATCAGTTAAAAGCGCAAATTCCTACATTACCAACAGGTTCTCCTAAGTAGGTTTTCCATTCTGAAATTTGAGAGTGTATTCCTCTGACTGAGAATTTTTCAACACAAGTATAATCCTCGGGACAAGAGAAGTTATTTATTCCGCCACACTGACAGTATGCCTCTGCTGCACATTTTATCCCGAAGTAAGGCCCCCAACATAGCCTTTGAAAGAAGCCACCTGAAGATTCACAATAATCTTGAGAAATTGTAAAGTTTGTAAATCCACAGTTTTTAAGTTCATCACACTTTATTTCCCCATTATACCCACATCTGCATTCATTACACTGGTCTCTAAATGTTTCTCCTGCATTGTAGGTTTCATTATTAAAATTACAAGTAACATTTTCAGTAAATGGCTTGAACTTACAATCTGACAAGCATTCTCTATATTCTCCTTTTACTTCTTTAAAGCATGACTTTTTTTCTTTATTGCACTCTTTTTTGCATATGTTATTCGAACATTCAGATCTGCATGATAACTGTTCTGAAGTACATGATTTTAATTCCAGTTTTTTATCAATAGAACATTGTTTTTTACACTGATTTATAAGAGATTTGTCCTGAGAAGTGAAAGATTGTGCAGATACTATTGATAGTATAAACAGAGTAATGAGTAAAAATGAACTCAAGGTTATAAGCAATTTTATCTTTCTCATGTTCAAGTTTTAATAATGATAGTTTATAAGCATTATTGCAACTTAAAATAAGTTTTAAAAAAATATTTGGTAAGATTTATAAGTAAAAATCAGTTAATTTATTTATGAATAAAAAAGAGTGTCTTGATATTATTAATTCTTATCAGAAAGAGATAGTAGTTCTTTCTCAAATAGGAGCTCTTCTTGACTGGGATGAAAAGACAGGAATGCCTCGCAACGCCTCAAGGGCAAGAGCAGAACAAATGGCCCTTATTGGAAAATTAATACATAAAAAAGCTAATGACAATAAGTTTTATGAGGCTGTAAATCGCGCTAGAAAAATGAGGCTTGGGAAAGATGAAGAAGTGATGGTTAAGAGAATACATAAGTCTCTTGAAAGGGCTAGAAAGATACCTGAAAAACATGTTGAAGAGTTAGCAAGAGTAA
>DYHK01000146.1 GCA_020724205.1 Candidatus Aenigmatarchaeum sp.
GGGATCGCTTGCATAACCTGAGCCAAAGTCAACTCCTATTTCTTTCTTTATTTTTTCAACTTCAGAGTCTCTTAGAGTTTTTGCTAAGATACTTCCTGCTGCAACACTTATATGATTTACATCTGCCTTATGCTCACAGATAACTGTTAGGTTTGATTTTGCCAGAAGAAATGTTTCCAGGTATTCTTTCCAGGCCTTGATATTAACAGAAGGGCAGTCTATTATTACTTTTATCTTATCTTTTCCCTTATTCAGCTTGTTTATTATCTTTGCAGCTGCAACAGCTTCTCTCTGGTTAAGGTTAAGATTATCATTATCTTTACCATCTATCTCTCTTACTGGAATAATAACTTCAAAATGAGAAATTGAGAGTTTTTTAATCTCCTCTGCTAGCATTTCACGCTTTTTTGGTAAGAGTACCTTTGAGTCTTTAATTCCAAGTTTTATGAATTGCTTTTCTATTTCCGAGTCTATTAAACATCCTGCAAGAACCATAGGACCTATTACAGGACCACGTCCAGCATCATCTATTCCTAGTATAAGCATAATAATCTGAAATATAAGGAGTATAAAAATATTTATAATTTAGCTTGGAAATTTAACTACGATATTTTTCTTAAGAAAAGCTGTAGAAAAATAGTGTGTCCAACTAAATTCTCTTTATATTCTATTACTTCAAATCCTTTTTTGAAGATACTTATTAAATCTTCCATATTCCAAAAAGAAAAAAACCTCTTTGAATCAAGATTATTATCTTGTATTAATCTTTCTCCTTCTCCCTTTTTAACACATATATAAATAATTCCCTCAGACTTAAGAATCCTATGTAGCATTTTAACTACTTCTTGAATTTTTGATTTTGGTACATGTAATAAAGAAGTAACAGACCAAATACCATCAAAAGTTTCATCACTAAACTGTAAATCTTCAATATCCATAATTTCTGCATTTAAGCCTCTTTCTTTGCATAACTCTATCATCTCTTTAGATAAATCAATTGAAATGACATTAAATCCCTGCTTAGTAAAATAGAGGGAGTGATTACCTCAACCACAAC
>DYHK01000147.1 GCA_020724205.1 Candidatus Aenigmatarchaeum sp.
ATATCAACTTCTGCTCCTGACTTTAAGTAACCTTTCTTTTTTCCAATAATCTTTATTATTTCATCAGGATTATCCTCTTCTTTTGGAATACTAACTTGATATAATCTCTCTAATGGAGACTTATCTAAAAATAATCTAATTATATTATGAGCAACTAGTTCTAGGTTATGAATTTTTTCAACATTTCTAGAGGCTATTAGTGCGTATCTGACTTCGTCTTCTTGTTTTATTGGAAGAACCCCTGGAGAGTCTATGATTCTTAAGTTGCCTACTGCATTTATCCATTGAGGGCCGTGAGTGGTCCCTGCTTTTGATGAGACTTTTGCCTTTCTTTTTTTTGCGAGAATATTAATAACAGATGATTTTCCTGTGTTTGGGTAGCCTACAACACCTATTCTGAATTTTTCTTTATTTTTTCCTTTTACTAGTAACCAGTCTCTTAATCTTTTAGTCCCGAGTTTTTCTTTACTTGAGATTATAAAACACTCCGATTCTTTTTTTATTCTGTTAAACTTATTTCTGAGATCTTTTTCAGGCACTAGGTCTGCCTTGTTTAGTATGAGAATAAGGGGTTTTTTCGAGGCTTTTATTCTTGATTCTAGTTCGTGATTTCTTGATAATTCTGGCATTCTGGCATCTAGTACTTCCAAGAGAATATCTGATTCATAGATAATTTCATCTATTACCTTCCAGTAAGGAGTTATGTCTGTATTTCTGTCCTGTCTTGGGAGATTTTTTGATGGTATTTGTTTTTTGAACATATTAGAAATAAGTAAGGAAGGGTTATAAGTGTTAGTATATTCTAATAATTAATAACTCTTTAGTAGGTACATACGATAGATTTAAAAGCTTCTAAAGTGATGATATTTTATGACAAAAAAAGCTTTTTTTAAAAGAAGATCTGAGGCACAGATACAGGATTTAGACTGTAGAGTAATTGAAAGTCCTGAGAATTTATCTAGAATAATTGAAGATTTGAATCCTAGAACTGAAGCTATATTAATTGAGACCTCAAAAGTTCCTTTAACACACCCTTTATTTGCTAGGAAATCAAGT
>DYHK01000035.1 GCA_020724205.1 Candidatus Aenigmatarchaeum sp.
TAAAGAATCATACTCTTCATTTGAAACCTCAATACTTACCTCAAAAGTCATTTGCTCTCCAATATCTACCTCATTTGTGTTTGAAGTAAGATTAACAATAAGAGCACTTGCAGGCCCTGAAATAATTAGTATACTTATAATTGAAAATGTAATAAATAATGTTAGAAGTCTCTTCAAGTGTGTCTTCAATTTTTCCTTTTCAACACCCTTGTTAGTATGATTTGTATTCATTTTGTAATTACACTAAATTACAATTTCATAAAATTCCTTCTTTATAAATCTTTCTGAAGTGTTACTATTTTAAAATTAATACTTAGCAATTAATGAGAAGCATAAGTGTTAAAATATATGCCTTCTGCTCTCTCAATCTGTTTAGAAGGATTGTTTTTTATTACACTCTCATCATGGTTATTTCTTAGAGTATAATCAACTAAAAGTAGAGTCCATGTTCCAAATCCTCCAACAACTAAAACTCCAGCCATATATGCTTTAGCAAGTGCATAAGGTCTCATGATATCTTTACTCCTTTCATCCTTATCACTTAATTCTTCTCTCTTACTTTTCATTTCCAACCTCGTAATATGCCTTATCAAAGTCAACATTAATACTTGGACTTGTTGAAAATGTATCAAAAAAAGATCTAGTGTTTAAGTCAAAATAATTATGAGGGTTTTGATTACTAACCTGACTAGTCTGAGGACTTTCCTCGTAGAATCCATTTTGAGGAGAGTCTTGTTTTAATCCCATATATCCAATATACATGGTTTCAAAAAATAATACTGTTGTAGCAGTAATTAAGGAATATGCTAATAATTTATTGCTTCTTTCAAGCTCTTTTCTTTCTACTCTATTATCTTTCATTCTTTCCATTTCCCTCATTTTTATGCTCTTCACTCTTTCCCTTGTTGTTTTCGTTATCAGATTTGTCCTCTGACTTACTCTCTGACTTTGATTCCTTATGCTCTTTTTTATCTTCAGACTTACTTTCTTTCTTCTCTTCTCTTACCTCTTCTTTATTTTCCTTTACTTCTTGCTTTTCTATCTTTTTTTCCTCTTTAACTTCCTGCCTTACCTCTCTTACTTCATTACCATTATTGTTATTGTTTTTACTATTACCATTTCCATTATTTTCATGCTCAGAATCATCTTCATGCTCATCTGACTCCTTATCATCATTATTATCATATTCAGCCTCATCATGATCCTCGCTATGTTCCTCTTCTATCTCACTCTCATGCTCATCATCCTCTCTCTCATTACCCTCACTACTATTCTTCTTCTCTCTTATTTTTTCTTTTATCTTCTCACTAAACTTCTTCTCTTTCTCCTTTACCTTAAACTTCTTCTCCTTACTTTCTTTCTCATGTTCCTTACCTAATTTTTTTAAGATTACCTTCACAAGAACATTATACTCTCCAGCAGGAAGATCTTCTGTATTAAGTGTAATCTTATACCTGATTAGATTCTCATCTTCTCCAGGTCCGTAACCATACCCATAACTATAACCATAACCGTAACCATAACCATACCCTCCATTTTCACTTACATTAATTCTTTCTATAGACTTTATTCCCTTACAAGCAGATATTAGCTCTCCATTCACACTAAAAAGACAGTTTCTAGTCAGTCCAGGAGAAACAGAGTCTAACTTAAGTTTTATTTGCTTTACATTTCCTTCAGTATAACTCCCAAGATCAATATCAACTGTAAACTCTAAATCCTCTCCCTGAATAACCTCTTGCTTTCCAAGATTAAGATTCATGTTGAAAGCACTTGCAGGCCCTGCAAGTATTAGCATAGAGACTAGAAATGTTGTAATAATCACAGAGATAATTTTAGTCTTATTATTTTTAGAATTCATTTTTTTCTATTTGCCTTTCTATTTTATTTTGATTAGTATTAATAGAAGAATTTATTTCATTCTTATACGCCTCCAACTGAGAATAGATATAAAGTCCGGCAATGGCACTAATAGCACTACCTATTAGAACTCCAGCCAACATTCCTAATTTACATCCCTCATTAAAACCAGTAGTATAACCTCTAGAATATCCTTGAATATCTCCATGTTGTTTTCCCAATTCCAATGCTCTCTCCCAATCACGATCTTCCTTAGATATCATTTTTTTTCTACAAAAAATCTATTTTTAAAGATTTATATTCTCACACTAAGCTTTACTCACATTCGGTAAAAGGTTATTTATATAACTACAACACATAATAAAATGCTAGATAATAATTTAGTAAATAAACAATAAAGATTTTTCTCCAATGAAAAATCTCACATTTTACATTAACTTATAGTTTTAAGTTGAGTAGGAGTTAAGCAACCCTCACAGATTTCCTTAATATCTATATTATCTAAACGATTATAATCTTTATCTATTTATGCTCCTTTACTAACAACAAAAGCATAATTTTATATATTTAAAAGATATAGGATAATCATGGAATCTAAAAGTTTAGAGTTAGATATTGTTATATATACAGAAGGAGAAGGAAATTCTAAAATATATAGCATAAGCTCTATACAGTTCCCTAATGTTGTAACACAGGGAAAGACAATAGAAGAGGCTAAAAAAAGGCTTAGAGAAGCATTGGAGTTATACTTTGAAGAAGCTCCATGGGAGAAAGAGATAATTGTAAAGAAGTCTAAAGAAGATGCTCCAATGATAGGAAGAATCTTTCTTTAAGCTAGACTAATACTTTAATATTTCTTCAAGTTCATTA
Organism: Candidatus Aenigmatarchaeum sp.; assembly: GCA_020724205.1. Classification (GTDB taxonomy): domain Archaea; phylum Nanobdellota; class Nanobdellia; order Pacearchaeales; family GW2011-AR1; genus JACPLR01. The sequence continues at coordinate 2,731 of DYHK01000035.1, forward strand.
ATAACTTCCTGTGGTAATCCAATTTCTATACAGCTTTTAACTAAGTTTTGTCTTACAATATTGCTTGGATCTTTTACATTGACTAATACTATTGGTCTTCTAAGAGGAGGATTTTTATTGACAATAATATGATCTCCTCTCATTCTAGCCACATAAAACCATGTTTTTCAAGAATACTTACAACTTTCCTCACTTTTGGTTTTAAGTTATATTTCATTAATATCTTATTAAAAATTAATTTAAATATAATTCTATAAATTAATGCAATTGTGTTACCATTCTACAATTACGCTAAACAAAAAACTTTAAATACCACTATCACTCTGGAATTAAACTAACAATATAAATAATTCCTAGTGTTTAAAATGATACAATATCTGAAAATGTCTGCTAAAAAACAAGTAAAGCTGATAGTTCAGATACCTGCATATAATGAAGAGGTGAACATCAGCAAGGTTATCAAGGAGATTCCAAGGCACATAGATGGAATTGACGTTGTTGAGGTTCTTGTTATTGATGATGGTTCTACAGATAATACAATTGCAGAGGCTAAAAAAGCAGGAGCAGATTATGTTGTTCAGAATGTAAAGAATTCTGGGCTAGCTTTTACTTTTCAGAGAGGTTTATCTTCAGCTCTTGCTCTAGGAGCAGATATTATAGTAAATACAGATGCAGACTTTCAGTATAATCAGAAAGAGATTCCTAAGCTTATCAAACCAATCCTAACTAACGAGGCAGATATAGTCTCAGGAAACAGACAGGTAGAGACTCTTAAACACATGAAGTTCTCTAAAAAATATGGTAACCTAATTGGAAGCCGTGTTGTAAAGTTCTGTGCAGGTTATGACTTAATAGATGCAAGCTCAGGATTTAGAGCTTATAGTAAGGAGGCAGCTCTAAGATTATTTGTAACATCAACTCATACATACACACACGAGACTCTTATTCAAGCATCTAGAAAAAAACTAAAAGTAGTAGAAGTCCCAGTAGAGTTCAGAAAGAGAGAGGGTGGAGAATCAAAGCTCATAAGCTCTGTGTATAATCACATAAAGAAGAGTATGTCTACTATCGCCCGTTCAACTCTAATGTATAACTCTCTTAAGGTAATGGGTTATCTCGGAGGCCTTTTAATAATCATAGGAGTAATCCCAATTCTAAGATGGCTCTACCTAACATACATTATCAACTCAGCAGGAGATCACATCCAGTCTCTTATTCTTGGTTCTACACTTATCCTTGCAGGAGGCCTTTCAGTCCTCCTCGGTCTTATCTCTGATCTCATCTCTATCAACAGAAAATACCTAGAAGAAATCATGTACAAAGTAAAGAAGCTCGAGCTTGATAAAGGGAGGTAGTTTTTGAGATGGAAAAAAAGAAGGTATTGGTTTTTGCCTCAACTTTTCCAAGATGGAAAGATGATACTAACCCTCCTTTTGTTTATGAACTTTCTAAAAGGCTTACTAAATACTTTGATATTGTTGTTCTTACTCCATATTATCCTGGATCTAAAAAATATGAAGAGATGGATGGAATGAAAGTATATAGATTCAAATACTTTCTAGAGAAGTATCAAAAACTTGCAGGTTCAGGAGGGATACTTCCAACTATTAAGAAAAATAAGTGGTATATTTTCCAAGTCCCATTTTTCTTATTAGGAGAGTTCTTGGCTCTAAGAAAAATAGTGAAGAAAGAGAATCCCGATATAATACACTCACACTGGATTTTACCTCAAGGTTTTATCTCTTATCTTAATTATAAAATATCAAGAACACCATATATTGTAACAACTTGGGGAGGAGATATGTTTGTTTTCAAGAAGAAAGGAGCAGTATCTGCTCTATTAAGAAAAATCTACTCTAAGGTTCTTAATAATTCTAAAAACTCAACAAGTGTTAACATGGTTTTCTTAGATGAAATGAAATCAGTTACTCAAAACAAAGAAAAAATTCGATATATTCCTAATGGAGTTGACTCAAAACTATTTACTCCAGAAAAGAAGGATAATTCTTTAAGAAAAAAATACGGAATTACTGGACCTTTCTTATTATTCATAGGAAGAATAACAGAGAAAAAGGGGATTAGTTATTTAATTGAAGCGATGCCTGAGGTAAAAAAACAAATTCCAAACGCTAAACTTATGATTATAGGTTCAGGAGAGCTTGAAGATAGTCTTAAACAACTTTCCTCTAACCTTAATGTTTCAAATAGTATAATATTCACAGGACCAATAACAAATAAAGAGCTTCCTAAGTATTATGCTAGTGCTGACTTATTTATTGCTCCATCAATTACAACTAAAGATGGGGATAGAGAGGGTTTCCCTACAGTATTCCTAGAATCAATGTCAAGTGGAACACCAGTGCTTACAACAAAAATAGATGGAATAAAAGAAATTATTATAGAAGGTAAGAATGGTTTCCTAGTTGACCAAAAATCAAGCTCTCAACTAGCAGATTCAATAATTTCTCTAATAAAAAGCAAATCTAAGTTATCATCAACAGAATCTTTCTCACGATCTCTAGCTCTAAAGAGCTATGATTGGAATATAATCGCAAAACAATATGCAGAGGTATTAAGATGAAAATTGTATTTCCTCTAATAAATTTAGGGTCAGGAGCAGACATTTATTTTGAAAGGTTAGTTAAGGAACTAAGAGAAAATAAGGTGGAAGCTGAGATAAATTATTATGACAGAATGTTTCTTCATATACTGCCTTTCTTAAAATTAGTTAAGAAAAAAACCGATGCAGATATAATCCATACAACTGCTGAATTGGGATGGGTTTTTAAGCAAAAAGATAAACCATTACATGTTTCAATACTTCATATACCTAATAGTAAAGATGGCTTTAACCCAGGCCTAATAAAATCCTTATATTATAAATTTATAATCCACCCTCAAATAAGAAGATCACTTAAAGTAGCAGATAAGATATTCGCTATAAGTGAATATACTAAAAAAGAAGCAATTAATTTAACTGATAAACCTATTGAAATATTATACCCTCCATTAGATTTAGATGAATTTAAACCCTTAAAAGTTAAGTCAAAAAGTAAAAAATTCAAGTTGCTTTTTGTAGGTAATCTCATTTATAGAAAAGGGGCAGACATGCTTCCAGAGATTATGAAGAAATTAGGTAAGGAATATGTATTATATTATACAAGTGGATTAAGAACTGAGATACCTAAAGGTTTTAAACAGAGTAATATGATTTCTTTAGGCAAGTTATCAGATGAAAAACTTATTAGGGAATACAATAAATGTGATGCAGTTTTATTCCCTACCAGACTCGAAGGATTTGGTTATGTAGTTGCGGAAGGAATGGCTTGTGGTAAGCCAGTAATTTCTACTAATTGCTCTTCAATCCCAGAAATAATGAAAAACAAAACAAACGGTTTCCTTTGCAAGTCAGGAGACGTAGATGATTTTGTTGACAAAATCAAGAAATTAAAAGAAAATAAAAGCCTTCAAATGAAAATGTCAAACAATAACTTGAGAGATATAAAGAGGTTCTACAAAAGAAGATATGAAATATAAAAGTCTGTTAGTTGGCCTCATATTAAGTCTTATAATAGGAATGTTTAGCTATTTTAGTTTTACTTATTCAAATTATTTGCCCATTATGGGGGATGGAGGAATAATTGCTTCGGGAGTTGAAGATGTCTCAAAAAGTACTTTACCTAGTTATATAAATCATCCAATGTTATTTTATATTTTTGGAGGAATAATAGACCTATTCTATAATTATTACAAATTTATTCCTGCTATTTTTGGAGTATTAAGTATATTTATGGCCTTTATATTTATAAGAGAATTATTTGAATCTGATTTATTTGCTTTAATTTGTTCTTTATTTATTGCACTACACCCTTTGCTATTACTTTATTCTTCAGTATTTTTTATAGAAACAAGTGTAGTATTTTTCTTATTTTTAGTTCTATATACAAATATTAAATATTTAAAAAGTGAAAATATGGTTTGGCTAATATTAACAGGGATATTTTTAGGGGCATCTATAGGTATAAAACAAACCAATTACTTTTTACCTCTGATAATAATAATTCAAAGACTATTCTATAATTTTG
>DYHK01000148.1 GCA_020724205.1 Candidatus Aenigmatarchaeum sp.
TATAAAGATGTGCATTAAGTATAGAATGTTTCACAACCCCACTACCTAAGATAATAACTCCAGACTTATCAAGTCCCATAGTGCTGTCATTCAGTCTCTTACCATCCTCAACACTATCAAGCATAAAGTCTCCTCTTCCAGACTGATACTTAAAAAAATAAATCATATCTCCTAAACTTCCATCCATTATAGCAGGGCAGTAAACTGGAATCTTATTCTTCCAAGCCCAGTAATACACACTCTCTTTATTACCTATCTTTTCACCCATCTTCCATATAAGCTCACTAGGAGTGTAAACCCTTCCTGTCTTTTTCTGCTCCTGATAAACCTCTTCAAGTATAGGCATAACCCACCTCTCAAACTCAACATACCTTGAGTTAGGAGCAAATATATTTCCAGTCCTATTAACAGCCATCTCTCTTAACTCCTTCCCACTAGCCCTAAAATCTCCTATAATAAAATCTCCAAGACACTTGATAAAATCCTCTTCAATACCTCCAGTAGTTGTTACAATAACATCCACTCTCTTATGCTCAACCAACCATCTAAATACCTCTCTCAAACCCGAGCTTATCATATTAGATGTATATCCTAAAAATATAGCTCCCTTCTCACCATGTTTTGCTTTTTCAGCAATCATCACATTAATTATATCAATAGCCTTAGAAAGTTGAGTTGCCTGATAGCCTGTTGAAGCAAAACTCTTAACTATCTCTGAATAATTAACTCCTTTATTAAAATCATATCCCTTAACAACCTCTCCATCAATCTCCTCGCTACTCTTAAGAATATTTTCCCTTGCTATCTTATCATTATTTTTACTCATTTTAATTTAAACTTATTTTTTAAATATGGACTGAAATACCTTCCTCTTTCTTTTTGATAATTTTTATTTCTAGAGTAATAACCATCAACAAATCCCTTACAATTTTCAGATCCACACTTACATTGAAACCAATAATTAAAGTAATCTACAGTTCCATAATCAACAAGTATTTCCTCTCCTTTTTTTATATCTCTAATAGCCTCAAACACCCAATTTTT
>DYHK01000149.1 GCA_020724205.1 Candidatus Aenigmatarchaeum sp.
TTTCACCGTCGAAGTTCCAACAGCTTGTTGTATAACCACAGGTCTGGATATCCAAAATTTAGCATAACTATCCGTAGTTATTAATAGTAATATTAACCCTATTATTATTTTTTTTATCATTTAGTTACTCCTAAATGGTTTAAGAATTGTATTTAACAACAATTCACTAAGATTGTCTTTATAAACTTTTTCGCCTTCGTTCAGAATTAAGAGGTATATATAACATATCACCTCGATTGAATCCCGAAGGGTCGTTTTGGTAAATTTTTCTAACCACCCTGCAGGAAACCTAAGGGATTTATTTACGATTTGGTGCAAATAATAATCAACAGATATTGTACATTGAACTGTATCAATACCTGTTATTTTAAACGGTAATGCGTGATAAGAAAATAATATTTGTGGTGTAAAGGTAAATGTCTTAGCAATATTTGTATTGTTAAGTGTTATTGTTCCTATGAATTCTGCCTGGTCGTGGCAGAGAAATGTAGCATCAGACATGATTAGAATACCTGATTGAAGAATATCTGGAGGGATTTTTTTACCATCAGGTAAAGTTAGTTCTTTGCCTTCTAATAAATTAAATAATTTTGACGGTGGATTTCTAAGGCATGCCTCAAAAGAGTATGGTAATCCATGTATCTGGTTACCATATTTATCAATACCTATAGTCTTAAACTTATCTTTGATAAAATATGTCGTTCCAAAATTTATCTCACTTGAATGAATTATCATATCAACAGGGTCATTAGGAATAACTCTAACAATTGCTGTTGTTGATAATCCATCGGCAATAATAGTGATAGTATAACTACCTACTTTTGTAGATGGTAAGTTTTGATAAGTAACTTTTTCTACATCTTTTATGTCACCATTACTATATTTTACTTTAACAATATAATCTACAACTTGTCCTGCTTTTATTGTTGTCTCTTTTGGTTGTACTAAAAGGCTAATAGGATAAGGTTTATAAAGTTTAATTGGTTCAGTTATAGTCCCTACCTTATCAGTTATAGTCCCTATTGTGCTAACAGTTCCTATC
>DYHK01000150.1 GCA_020724205.1 Candidatus Aenigmatarchaeum sp.
GGTTACACAAATTTCAATTTAACAAAAGTCATATTCCAACTTAAGCATAACAACTGTAACGAAAAAGAATAATAGAACAAAACAAGACAACCAATTGCCAAGACATAAAAAGCGCCTAAAAATATCAATGATCTTTGTGATAATGTTAACCTTTTGAACACTTTCAGAATGTCCGAACTAATACTCAAATTATAATTGGCATCATCTGTTATCGAGATGCTAACCCTTTTATCATATAATTCTAATGCTTTTTCTAACCAATTATCATCAGATGTTTTTATTGGAAATCCCATTTTATATTTCCTTTTGCTGTATAACGGCGTTGCACTTAAGCAGCCGCCAATAACAGCAATGCTACATTTGGCAACAACCTTTTTTGTTTTAAATCTATTTAACTAACTAATCCTACTTTAAAGGTTAACTCAGCTCTGAAAAACAATTTTAATAATTACCTTACAGACTGCATCGAAGACGCGGTCTGCTTGTAGTGCGTGTTATATGCCTTATAAGTACTAGTAGTTGAACCCAATGCTTAAACCTGCCCATAGTTGGTTATGAACAATATTTTTATTAAAAATGGGTGTAAATGATATTTTATAAACCATTTTACTATTCTCAGGAATATATTTATAACCAAGAGTAAATGTTGAATAAACTCTATCTCTATCTAGAATATCAGCATATCCAAATCCAATTTCTATCGCATGGTTAGACAATAAATAAAATGAATAATCTACCATTATTAGTAAATTAAATTTTATTGAAATACTATTGCCATAAGTATGTGAAGACTCTCCCTGAGGAACTATAGAGCCACCTATTCTTGGACTAAAATTTTGAAAAACGATTTTTTCATAATTAATTGAGTAATAATAATTGTTGCCACCAAGTTCTAGATAAAGATAGTTTGTTTTAATATTGTATTGTTGTCCCGAAACTATTGATGAATCAAGAAATAATAAAATAGAAGTAGAAATAATTTGTAATGCACTCCCAAAGTCAAGACAAAAATTATTAAAAAAGAGTAGAGACA
>DYHK01000151.1 GCA_020724205.1 Candidatus Aenigmatarchaeum sp.
TTTTAAGATTTATATTTTCATTTTTAGGTGGATAGTTTGCAGTACAGTGAAGTACTGCTATTTCTTGCGTTTTCCCATTTTTTATTCTTTGTACTGCTTCTTTAACTTCATCCAGATAAGCCATGCCTGTTGCCATAATAACCGGTTTCCCTGTATTAGACACATAATCTAATAGAAAATTATAATTCATATCTCCTGATGCGATCTTATATCCTTCTATATTTAGTTCTTCCAATAAATCAACGGCATCTTTATGAAAAGGTGTGGTCATAAACAAAATGCCTTTTTTATTACTGTATTCTTTTATTTCTCGGTGCCACTCTAATTTAAATTCAAACTTTTTTACAATTTGATTTGCAGGATGAGCTTTTGCAAATAATTTATCTCATGTAAAGGTTTGAAACTTTACCGCATTTGCTCCAGCTTCTACAGCAATATCCACTAATTTTTTTGCCTGTTCTATATTTCCATTATGATTACTTCCTGCTTCTGCAATAATAAAACAGGGGTGATTAGCTCCTATTGTATAATTTCCTATTTTTATAGTATTCATATTTGATTTCTCCTGACAATTTAATTACCATAACTGCTTTTTTTACCACGCTGTCCAACCACCGTCTATACAAATATTTTGTCCTGTTATATAACTTGAAGAATCTGAGGCAAGGTACACTACTATCCCTTGTAGCTCGTACGGCTTACCAATACGTCCTAAAGCAGTCTTTTTGTTTAGATTTTCAATGAATTCTTTATTTTGTTGAACTTCTGCATTAGGGAATGGTCCCGGTGAAATAGAATTGGCTCTTATTCCTCTTCTTCCATAATGACAAGCGATATAGCGGGTAAATTGTATTATTGCAGCTTTACCGGCACCATAATTAGGTGGGTTATTAAAGCCCGAATTACCATATATTGAAGGGTCTGGTGAGACCACCCCATACATAGAAGCTATATTTATCATTATTCCTCTGTTTTCCTTCAACATATATTGTAAGGCAGTCTTTGTCGTCTTAAAAACACCATTAATAGAG
>DYHK01000036.1 GCA_020724205.1 Candidatus Aenigmatarchaeum sp.
TCCCTTACATTAGAAAGCGCTAAGTGATGTCTAAGCAAACTTATAGAGTTATTTGCAATCTTATAAAAATTAAGCCTAGGCTTATTACTATCTCCTCTAACAAAATAATCTCCATCAAGATTAACAGCTATAACAATATCTGCTCCCATCCTCCTGACAACATCAACAGGAACAGGCATGCATAACCCTCCATCAGCTAGTAATTTTCCCCTCTCTTCTATTGGTTTAAATGCTAGTGGAACCGAGATGCTTGCTCTTATAGCAGAAGTAACATCTCCCTTATCAATAACAACTACATCTCCATTGTTTAAGTCAGTAGCTACAACTGAAAAAGGAATTTTTAGCTCATGAAACTGCATACTTCCAATGCCTCCATTAATCTCTATAAACTTCTTAACCTTCTCTCCCTCAATTAATCCCTTATTGAAAGAAATATCAATTAGTTTAATTATCTGTTTTAAATTAGTTGAAACAGCTATATCCTCTGCCCTCTTAATATCCTTAGTTGCTGCATAAGATCCCCCAATCATAGCTCCAATACTAGAACCTGCAATAAAGTCAATAGGGATCCCATTTTCTTCCAAGACCTTAATTACTCCAATATGAGCCTCCGCTTCCTAAAGCAAGGCCAACCCTTGGCCTATTTATCTCTTTCATATCTATAAAATCACAAATGCTCTTTTATACCTTTTGAAAGATATCTACTTAGTAGTTTGATTATACTTTAAGTTACTATATAGTGACAACAATAGAAAGGTTTAAAAATAGAGTTTCTTAGAAATTAAATGGAAAATGAAAGAGAAAAAGAAGAAAGACTTGCACCAATAGTAGAGCATATAACAGGGTCAGTTATAGAAGATGCTTTTAAGGGTTTAGACGGAAATAATTACTTTACAGTTCATGCTCTTGAAAAAGCAGATAGAAATTATACAAGATATAATAGAACCAAGAAATCACCTTATGATAGATTCTATGAAACACTTAATGCGCTAAGTGTTGCTTAATTCTTTATCTTAACATACTTCTTTATCTCAAGTAAATCAGCTAGCTCCTTTGTAAGAACAGCATAATACTTTGTAGGTTTTTCAATAACTCCCCACTTCTTCTTATAAGACTCATCTCCTACCTCAAGATCATAATACTTAACTCCATCCATTATTGCCTTTTCTATATCTTTTTTAAGTAAAAAGGTTGGAATGGACAGAGATTTGTATTTTCTATTCCACCAACAACCAAAATAATAAACAGTATCTTTCTCCTTCATAGCAATATGAACGGCAATTAATTCATTCCCATGATAAGCACTAAGAGTATAACATTTCTCCTTCCATATCTTAAGTCTTCTTTTAAAGTCTCCTTTTCCTTCCTTCCAGAGTTCTAAAAACCACTCTTTACTATTCTCAAGAGCATCTACTTCATTATAAGATATTTTTATCTCAGTGTTCTTTTTCTCAACCCTCTTTAAATCTTTCTTTAAGTCCTTATCTAAGTTAAGCTTATCAAAATCATCTTCAAGTTTTATTATATTTGTAAATCCATCCTTCTCATCATTTTTAATACCTATTGGACAGTCAGGATGTATTTCAGTTAAGAGAAAAGGTTTAGGAAGAGTTTTCAAATCTTTTTTATCAAGCCATGCATAAGGTAAGTAAGGAAGATCTTTCCAAGTCCAATAAAAATGATTCTTATCAATTTTAACCTTTTCAAATTCCATTACTTTTCTCCCATTTTATGCCAGGCCCAGAATATCTTTAGTGTATGACTTCTCCAATTCCCTCTAATACTTTCAATATACTCTTTTTCCTTCTGTGTTGCAATAACATGTGCCTCTTCATCTAACTCTAGCTTAAGATGTTCAACTAAAAACTTCTCAATTGCCTCATGCACACACAAGGCTCTGAAGGATTTCTCAATTTCTCTCCTGCCAAATTTTTTATCTATAAAGATCTCTCTCCTCTTCCTGCTCCACTCTGCAACATGTTTTTCTCTCTTAATAGTAATCTTATCAGATATCTTATGTCCATAAAACTCTAAGGTTATCCTATTTCCAGAAAATTTAACCTTCCTAACAGGCTCTTTCATAAGAGTTTTAATTAAGTGTCTTCTTAATTCTTCTTTTTTAGAATTAATCTTCCTCTCCCCTTTCATTATACTACATATAAATTTAAACTTCATAAACCTTATTAGTGAGATTATGAAACAAATTAAAAACTCAGAGGCTAAAAAAGGCAAGCTTCAGTTAATAGAGACTATAAGTAGCAATGACATGTCAAAGATTATCCTAGCAATTGAACGCTTAAAAGAAAACGAGAAGATAAAATATTATTCTATTGACATGATCATCTTCAACCAGGAAACTCATAAAGGAGAGTTCAAGGCAAGCTTCTGGGGTGAAAATTAATATTAGAATAAAACTAGAATATATTAATTTTAGAAGATTAATTGTAAACTATTCACTACATCATATAACTTACTGATTTTACATAACATTAACATAAAACTTAAGGATTTTAGAAATATTAAATTAAGATTTCATCAACAATTGTTAATCACCAAATATATAAGCTAAAATAGTTATAGATTAACATGAAAAAAGATATTGCGCTTAAAACAATACTTGTAATATCTGTCTTAGGCCTTTTATTCTCAGGATACTTATCATATGCAGAGCTTATCAAAGGAACCTGCACAATAGGGGGCTGTTCTTATGTTTTAGGCTTTCCTGCATGTGTTTATGGTTTTGTCATGTACCTAATAGTCCTTATAATTTCTATACTCGGTCTTAGAAAAAAATCCTAGATATCTAAATCATTAGCTATCTTATCAGCTGCTAAGATCTCAGGAACAATCACTACTTTTGCTCCTGCTTTTTTTAATTTAGATACAAGAGAGTTATTCTCACATCTGGAATAAACTTCTATTTTAGAATTCATCTCTTTAGCAGTCATAGTTAAAAGTAAATTAGTTTCTGTCTTAGGGAGAGTTAAAATAATCTTAGAAGCCTTTTCAATTTCAGCCTTTTTTAAAATCTGTTCATTAGATGCATCTCCTTCTATAACTAAATATCCTTTCTTTCTCAAAGAATTTGAGACAAATGAATCAGATTCAACAATTAAAAAAGATTTCTTTTTCTGAGACAAAACTCTTGCTATCTCCTCTCCTACTCTCCCGCCTCCAATAATGATAACATGATCCTTCATACTCTTCATTTTAAGATAATAGAATCTGGTTTTTAAATACTTTCGGAGATTACCATCAAGAAGCATATCAGCAACACTCCATAAAACCCACCACACGAGAAAAACTCCAACTATCGCAAGGAAAATCTCAAGTAGTCTCTCATATATTGTGCTCTGATCATTGAAGATAAAGGCTAGAGTCTGAATAGTCTTGAAAAAAGACTCGTTAAATGTGCCCCCTGTAATAATTTTGAATCCTAAAGTGCCTCCTATGAGAAGAAGAATTATCACAATAAAAAAAATAATTAATCTTCTTGGAAACTCTTCAACCTCCTTCAAATCAGATCCTCTTGCCATTTTATAATACCTTTAATTAACTAGAGATTATAAACTTTAATATAATTAATCCTACATTAAGAGTAAGATATCAAGCAACTAATAAAAATAAAATTATAATATTTAAATCTAAAGTGATATTTTTTAAACATCTTTTTCATTAAATAAGTATGTATGGTCTGACAAAAGGGCAGGTTAAGTTTTTCAAGACTCTGAATACTCCAAAGAAGATTCAGGATTATATAAACGAGATACCAATAAACTTTGAAGAGGATGGAAAAGATACTTGTTACTCTCCAAAAACTATTTTAGAAAAAAACAAGTGCCATTGTATTGAGGGAGCCTTACTAGCTGCACTTATTCTTAGAATACAAGGTTACCCTCCATTAGTTATTGATATAAAAAGCTCAAAGGATGATTTTGATCACGTAGTTGCAGTTTTTCAGAAAGATGGTATGTGGGGAGCTATATCAAAGACAAATCACGCAATACTTAGATACAGAGAACCCATATATCAATCAATAAGAGAGCTAGTTATGAGTTTCTTCCACGAGTATATAAGTGATGATGGGAAAAAAACACTAAGAAGCTTCTCAGATCCAGTTAATCTTGAAATATTTGACACTAAAAACTGGGTAACTGAAGAAAAAAATCTCTGGTATATTGCAGATCACCTAGACAAAGTACCCCACCATAATATTCTTACAAGAAAACAGATAGCTAATCTAAGAAAACCAGATGAAGTAGAGCTAAAGATAAATGATATAGTACAGTTCAAGAGTCCTCTAGCTAAAAAGAATTTCTAAGCAGTTCCCTGTTTTTTATAAAAGTCAATTCCATTTATTCCCGGATGAAGGAGAGGAAAGGAGGTAGGAACGTTTCTTTGAGGATATAGAATATCATCCCCTATCTTTTTCTTCTGTTCACTAATCTTAGGAATCATAGGATATTCTATAAAATCTTTGTCAGTAGTTGCACAGCTTAATGTTAATGATGAAGAAATCAATAAAGAAGATAAAACCCCTCTAATTTTCATTCTTAGTTAAATACTAAATTATTTATAAACATTTATCTAACAGTCTTTTTACTCAAAAACCAAAAACCTTTTATAAGATGTTTTTTTTATTAAAAAATGGAAGACGAAAAGAAAAAGGAAAAAAGTCCTTCTGATAATACATCAGAAGATGAAAATAAAGAGGATAAAGACGAAGATCAAAACGAGCCTTCGGACGAAGATAATGAAGATAAGTCTGATGAACCATCAGATGATGACTCTTCGGAAAATTGATTGTTAATAAAACAATCAAACCTCATAAATTTAAATATTTTTTATTTTTTATTTTTTTAGAAAAATGAAACGATGAATCTCAATAGGTTATGATAATAGTGATATAAGTGAAAGAACACTTATATGTATAAAAATAGAAATTTTTCATTAAATTTATAAATACACTAAATATTGTATAAATATGGCAATATGGGCATGGCTTATACCAAGTGCACTTGTTTTACTCATAGCTCTGATTTTTATCTACTATTATAACAAGTTTGTAGTTCAAGGAAATAGAATAGATAATGCTCTATCTCAAATAGATGTTCAATTGAAAAGAAGAGCTGATTTAATACCAAACTTAATAGAAACAGTTAAAGGATATGCTAAGCACGAGAAGGGAATTATGGCAGATGTAACAAGTGCAAGAAAAGCCCTTTTATCAGCTAAAGACTTACCAGCAAGAATCAAGGCAGATAATCAACTAGAATCTGCACTTAAATCAATATTCGCTCTTGCAGAAAACTACCCTCAGTTAAGAGCTAATGAGAACTTCCTGCAATTACAAAGCGAGCTTTCAGCAACAGAAGACAAGATAGCATACTCAAGACAATACTATAATGATTCAATACTAGACTTTAACAACTCAATAAAAGTCTTCCCAGGAAAATTCTTCGCATCTTTATACAAGGTTCATGAAAGACCTTTCATAAAGATAACAGCTCAAGAAAGAGAGAATGTTAAGGTTAAGTTTTAATTTTCTAAATAATCTTTAAATAAAATGGTGGAAAGAATATCTTTTTATGATCAGATTGGAAGAAATAAGAGAAACTCTGTCTTCTTACTTATTGCTATAGTTCTTGTTCTAATGGTTTTTGGGTATGTTATTGGAATGATAATGGGGCCAGACTACTTTCTTATAGTTATGATTGCCTCAATTATTATTTCTCTGGCTTATATCTGGTTTGGATATTATTATTCTGATAAGATTGCAATAGCTTCTGCAAATGCAAGGCCTGCAGATCATACAAGATACAGACAGCTACACAACTCAGTAGAATCAATGGCTCTTGCCTCAGGACTTCCAAAACCTAGAGTCTATATTATGCAAAACGAGCAGATTAATGCATTTGCTACAGGACGTGATCCAAAGAATGCAGTTATTTGTGTAACAACAGGAGCATTAGAAAAACTTAACAAACAAGAACTAGAGGGAGTTATAGCTCACGAGATGGCTCACATAGCTAATTATGATATAAGATTCCTCACTATAGTAACTGTTCTAGTTGGAATGATAGCAATACTCTCAGAAATCTTCCTAAGAAGCTTCTGGTTTAAATCAGATAATAATGGAGATAACAAAGCACAATTAATTTTCATGATAATAGGTATAGCTCTAGCAATTCTAGCTCCTCTTGTAACCTCTCTTGTTCAATTAGCTATCTCAAGAAAGCGAGAGTATACTGCCGATGCTACAGGAGTTAAGTTCACAAGAACACCTAGCGGACTAGCAAGTGCATTAAAAAAGATAAAGGACGATCACGCAATGCCTAATCACAAGGTTAGTAAGGCAGTTGCTCCCTTATTCATAAGTGATCCCTTCAAAAAGAAGATCCAGAATATCTTCTCAACACACCCTCCAATAGATGAGAGGATAAAATTATTAGAGAGAATGTGATATTCCTTTTATAATTACTTAGAATTTGTGCTATATTTTGAAACTTGATCTAAATGATATCTCCACATTTTTTCTAATCTATCAGATTCTTTAGATTCCATAGCAACATAAGGAATTTTAT
>DYHK01000037.1:0-4394 GCA_020724205.1 Candidatus Aenigmatarchaeum sp.
GATTTTAATATCTGTCTTGTAAGAATACATAGTGAGAGTGGAATAATAACTTATCAAGATGTTGTTTGTAAGAGAGTATTTAAGTTTAATAATTAACTAACAGGTCTTGCACTACCGCAAGACATGCAGAATTTGTCTTCTTCGCCAATTATGTTGTAGCACTTAGTACATATCATCTGTTTTGATTTCTTTTCAAGAAATAAGATTTTATTTTTTATGTTTATACGGTCTTTCTAATGTAGTCCTCATCTCTCTAACTCTTTGTACATCGAGAGTTTCATGCAAATATTGTTTCGCTTGGTTTATTAGAAAACCTGCTCTTTCATACTGTTCGCGAGACATAGAGTCATAGCCTAAGATCAATTTTTCACGCAAGGATTTCTGCTCTTCAACAAAATTTTCGAAGTGGGCTGTACCTTCATGAGCAGATACTCTTCTAACTAAATCCTGGGCTCCACTAACTAATTGCCTACATAGTTTTTCTCCTTCTACTTCTTGTGTTTCGTTTGTCATTTTATTTCACTTCCTTTCATTCTCCTTTATGAATCTGAAAGGATTTACTTTAACAAATGAGTAATAAACTATTTTATAACATTTAGTGCCCCCATAGGGGGCTTATTATAGAAAGATATTTAAAACTATGAACTCTAACATCATTATGGATAAACAAATTTTGAGGGAAATAGGTTTGAGTGAAGGTGAAATAAAAGTCTATTTAGCTTTGCTTAAGATTGGACAAGCAAAGAAAACAGAACTTGCGAAAGAATCTGGGGTTTCTTCTTCTAAAGTATATGAAATTTGTAGTAAATTACAGAAGAAGGGTATAGTTGGAACCATACTTAAAGATAAAAAAACGCATTTTCAAGCAATGGAGCCAAAAAGATTGCTAGATTTTTTCAATGAAAAGACTGCTAAAATTGAAGAGCAAAAAAAGGAATTAGAAAGAGCAATTCCCTTATTGGAGAATTATTCTAAAACTCAAAATAATAAAGCTGTCCTTTATGAAGGATTGAATGCCATAAAGAATGTTTACAGAAATATTTTAGAAGATTTAAAACAAGGAGAGGAATATTATGTTATTGGTGTAAATTATGGAGAGGGTCTTGCTGGAGTTAAAGAGTTTTTTGAGAATTACCATAAACAAAGAGTTAAAAAAGGGATTAAGGTAAAGATGTTGGTTAATAGTGATGTTAAAAAAGCTCTTGTTGAAACTATTCATGCAAAATCAGAGATAAGGTATTTACCTCAATACCTTATGAGCAATATGATTATCTTGTTCTACAAAAATAAGAGCTTTATTTTCTTTTTGTCAAAAGATGCAGTTGGTTTGTTGATAGAAAATGAAGAGGTCAGTAAGGGGTTTAAGTCGTATTTTGATGCGTTTTGGAAGATTGCAGAAAAATAAATCTTTCTTAATATTATTTAACCTACTGATTTTAGTTAAAATAAATGTTTATTATACTTAAGAAGTTACAGGTCTTGCACTACCACAAGACATACAGAATTTGTCTTCTTCACCGATTATATTGTAGCACTTTGTGCAAATCATCTGTTTTGATTTCTTTTCAAGCTTAGTTCCACATGAGGGGCAGAATTTAGCATGAGGCTCTAGTTCTTTCTTACAAGCATCATTAACACAAAAAACAGGCTCTCTTTTTTCAAGAGTTGCCTTATATCCAGGGCGATTAGAAACTAGCTTTGAGAATGCGTCCTCTATAGCTCCCTCTTGCTGATATTTTCTTAAGTCAATATTTGAACCCAATTTAATTACCTCTATTTTTCTATTCTCTATGTATACTACTGTTTTTAAAGTTTATTAAGGTTGATTTAATCAAGAATAATATAGATATTTTTATACATTAATATTTAAAAGTAATATAGATATTTAATTTTATGCAGACTACTATAAGACCAGATGTTACTTTTCTTGAAGAAGATAATAATATAAATGATTTAGTAAGAGCTGTTGAAGATTTCTTTAGTTATTATAGACTTTCAGATGGTGAAGAAAGTATTGGTGAAGTTTCTATAAAGAGAGGAGGGGGAGCATTTAATCTTTATCCAACTGGCCTCAACGAAAAAATAAAGTTTGTAAAAATCCTAAACCCAATTCCAGGGAGGGAATGTTTTCTCCTATCTTCATCTCCTGATCATGTTAGTGTTAAGATTGGAGGAGACAATATTTACAGGATATTTTATTCTAAGGAAACCTATGATAATAGTGTTAATCAATAATTTAATAAATAATAGAAATCTTTAGTTTCAAATGGTAGAGAAGTGTGTTATATGCAGTAATAAGGTTGAAGAAACATTTCTTGGAAAATTAAATGGAACTACTGTCAGAGTAAGCAAGAATACAAGTACTGGAAGGGCTTATGTGTGCAGAGAGTGTCAAGTAGAGCATGGTGATAAGCTAAAAGAAGTTGTAAATAAATAAAATGAATAATGGATACTTTGTTGATAATGCTATTTCTACAGTAATAGAAGAGATTAAAGAAGTACATGAAATTGGAGTAAGGTTTAAATCTGCAGGTTTTGAGTGTATGGATGTTTATCCAAATACTCATCCACATGCGCTCTGTTCTTCACCCCCTATATTAGTAATATATGAAGAACATAAGGCAGTCCAAATTTATAATGGAAATTTGAGAAGTGATTTTCCTCTTATTAAAAAACTTCTGAGATTAGTTGTCTCAGAAGGATCAAGTTATGAACTCCTTTTTGCTCCAAAAAGTTAATAAAAAAGCAGTAAAATTTAAATAGGAATTATCTTTAGGAAAAATAAGATGAAACTATTAAACTTACAGAAAAATCCAATAATTCCATCAAATCGATTAATTCAAGAGTTAGAAGAAATACTTTATAGAAATGGATATAATGGAAGTAATGTTGCATTTGATATTGGAGTTCATCATCAAAGATTTTATGAAATTCCAAATGAAGGAGCGGTTTACTTAAAGACAACTGACAACCCTTCGCCTCAAAGTTTTGCCTCACAAGTTAGCTTTCTAGGATTTAATGAATCTGAAAGTATAGTCCTAAGACGTCTTGAAGAAGAAGTAGTTAAGTTAGCAGAGAGCTATCTTACGGCTGATACAGATTTAATCGGACAAGGACTTCTTAATGTTATTTCTAGATGAAATAATTGAAAAAATTTATTAATTTTCTTCCCAAAAACATCTCATAGCGTTTACACAAAATACTAACTAATCTATATTTGCTATAAGTTCATCTGCTCTTCTTGTAACTTCTTTCAGTATTTCATCGTCTCTTTTATTTGGAGACTGGTTTTTGTGTTTTAAAGCTTCAGAAGCTCCAACAATAAGTGCCATTTTTATCTTATCAGTATCTTTTGCCATTTTTACCTCTTTTTTATTTATTTTTTTAACTTATTAATTATTTAAAGTTTATTATACCAATTTTAGCATAATAAAATATTTATATCTTAAAAACTGCCCATATGTAATGAAAATTGATGGTGACATGGCTGAGTTAATTGGCATTCACATTGGAGATGGATGTATAAGCTGTACTTCTAGATATAAGGAATATTATCTTGGCGGAGATTTAAAAGAAGAAAAAGAGTATCATGATATTTGGGTTGGACCTTTATTTAATAAGAAAATAATGATTCCGTTATATAATAAAAAAGTAACCTATAAAGAACATCCAAAAGTAGGAATATATGGTTTTCATATATTTAATGAAAAAATTGTTAATTTCTTTGAAGACTTTGGTATTAAATCAGGAAGTAAGATTAATATTGAAATTCCTGAAGAAATTATGAAAGATAAGGCTTTATCAAAAAGATTTCTCAGAGGGTTATTTGATACTGATGGAAATATTTATTTTGATAAGAATAGGTCTGCCAATAAACCTCAAAATAATAGACCGATAATAAGTTTAGCAACAGTTTCAAAAAAACTTTGTAAACAAGTAGTTAATTCTTTAATAGACCTTGGGTACCATCCTCGGATAAAGGGACCATATAAAGGAAAGAAAGATAAAAATTCACTTTATCGCATTTTAATATATCGTATAAATGATGTTAATAAATATGTTAATGAAATTGGCTTCAAAAATACTAAACATAGCACTAAGTGGTTTGTTTACAAGAAATTAGGTTACTGCCCTCCTAAAACTACCCTTAATGAGAGGTGTGAGCTTTTAAACAGACAATAATATTTATAAGCGTTATAAAAGTTTAAATCTCAATGTGGGAGTGCCGGAGTGGTCAAACGGGCTGGAAAATTTAATCTATATAATATAGTAAATTAAATTTAGCTAAACTTAAGACCATCCTAATTTCATAAGAAATGAAGGGAAGAGATCCAGTAGCTTAGTGCTTACCAAGGTTCGAATCCTTGCTCCCACATTGGCCCTATTAAGTTACT
>DYHK01000037.1:4404-6560 GCA_020724205.1 Candidatus Aenigmatarchaeum sp.
TTTTATAAATTCTGAATTGATAATTATTTTATATGAATAATTTTATTAAAAAGAGGTTGATGAGCCATAAGAGGCTGGCTCAGGAGAGAACTATTCTTGCAAATGAGAGAAATACTCTTGCATATATAAGAACAGGTTTTGCATCTTTTGCATTAGGCCTTGCACTAATTAAATTATTTGAAGAGAATATTAATTATGTCTATACAGGATATGGTGCTTTAATTTTAGGAGTCTTATTTATAGCTCTTGGTTTAATTTATTATCCTTTAAGGAAAAAAAGAATACTTTCGTATTAGGTTAAGAGAAAATTTTACATTTAAAGTTGTTTATCTTATTTTATTACTTTATCAACTTAATAATCTATAGAGAACATATAACTTCCTGCTTTAATCTAAATTATCAGACTATCTTATTAACAATGTAAATGATATAACTCTTCCAAACTTTAATACTATTAATCTAATCAGGATAGATAATAACTTATGGATTTTAGATATATTTACTTAAAGAACAATTTTTAAATATTAAAATCTACTCTATTGGAATTATAAAAGAGGAATATGGCAAGCAGTATTATTGTAAGCATATTAGAATATATGGGAGAGATCTTCAAGCTTATTGATAGTTCTATTCCTAGCGAGTATAGAGTATTCTTTAATCTTGGGCTCTTTCTTATACTTCTTACTATTTATTCCATATTTGTATGGAAGTTTTATAGATTTGTTGCAAGAAGAGATATAATTGAGCTTAATTTAAAGCAGTATAACAGTGCTGAACATCCTGTGCTCAAGAAGATTTTTGCCTTTGCCTTATTTATGTTTGAGTATCTTATTATAATGCCTCTAGTTGTTTTCTTCTTCTTTTTACTAATAGCCATTATCTTACTACTGGTTGCAAAGGAGCATAGTATTGAGAATATACTACTTATATCTGCTTCAATAGTAGGAGTTGTAAGAATATGCTCTTATTACAAACAAGAGCTTGCAAGAGATATAGCAAAGCTCTTTCCCTTCACAATCTTATTTATTGCTTTGGTAACTCCTGGATTTTTTGATTTTTCAGATATAATTGGCAGATTATCTGTTTCAGGACAGTTAATAGGTCAGGCATTTGTTTTCCTTTTAGGAATAATAGTACTTGAAGCAATCTTAAGACTGTTTTATTTGATAGGTCCACAGGAAAAAGAGGATGGTAGCAAATAACTGCTACTTTATCGTCGGAAATAGATTTCATTAATTTCAAGTGATTACAAATACCTATTTTCTCGACGACAACAATACTTTTAAAGTGACTGAGTTTACTTCTTTCAATTAAAATGATTTACAGAGAGGTTAAAGTGTTAAAAAGAGGCCTTAATACAAGAGGCGAATTACTTCATAGTTATACAATTAAGTGTAACAAACATGCTATATTGATTGAAAGGGGGTTAATGTAAATAGAGATGAAAAAACTCTTAGGATTAATAGTAATGGCATCTTTGCTTTTCTCTATAATGCCAGTTGCTTTTGCAGCTAGTGTTGGAAGCGGAGTTGGTGTTGATATCCAGACAGAAGATTTTCCTCCTTTAGTATGGATGTGTGATGATAGAGTAGTCTATGATGACGCAACTGAACCAGGAAGAGTATCAGAAGATGGAACAAGACTTGTTGAGAGAATCAACAACTATGCTTTCGAAGGTGAACAGATTCACTGGAGAGTTCTTGTAATGGACAAGAACGGAATTGAGAAGATAGAAGATGTATTTGCTACAATCGGAGACTCACAGGGTGAAGGAAACGATATTGAGGCTAACTGTGACTTCGTAGATAAAGCCTACCAGGTTGAGGATGAATGTAATGCAAGAATCCTTGAAGAAGACCTTACAGGCGATGATCTAAGTGAAGTTGCTGGTTACTACGACTGTACTTTAACAGTTGAAACTCCAGAATCAATGTACGGAGAATACTGGGTAACAGTTGAAGCAACAGACCTTGATGGACTTTCAGGAACTATGGACGAGAATGAATACTGGTTCTTCAATCCAGTTATCGCTATCAGTGTTGATGGTGATTTAGCTTTTGAAGATGTAAGACCAGGTACAAGTTCTTATTCAGAGACAGTCCTTGTTGGTAATGATGCTGATGATGGATCAGGAGTAATGCTTGATATGTTTATAT
>DYHK01000152.1 GCA_020724205.1 Candidatus Aenigmatarchaeum sp.
CTCTAGAAATTTTTTAATTACAATAATATTCCATTCATTAAAAATTTGCTTCTTAATTTTTCATCTGATAACAGCTTTTTATACCATTCAACAGTTTCTTTAAGGCCTTCTTTTAAATCTGTGAATTTAATTTCTCCTAAAGGTTTGAGTGTAGAAGGATCACCTTTTGTGATACTTTGATGGGGTTCACCTGGCCTCATGGGTACAATATTTAATTTACTGGAACTTTCGCATAATTCAATAACCATTTGGGCTAATTCATCGCATCTATAAAGTATTCCAGAACCAGCTTCCATTGTTTTATCATAACAGCCATGATTTTGAGTTAAAGCTCTATAAAGAATTTCTACAGTATCTTTAATATATATTAGATCTAATAATTGGTCTCCACCGTAAACAGTCAAAGGTTCATCTAATAAAGCAGATCTTATAAAACTAGGAATTACTTTTCTAATAGGTTTGTGTTTTTGCCATGCACCATATACATTTAAGCCCCTTACAACAGCTATTTTAGTGTTATATTCTTTATTAAACATTAAAGCAAATCTTTCAGCAGCGTGTTTAGTTATTGCATAAGAATTATTCCAAGTGTAATTGCCTACGGTAATTTGGACAGCAGGAATATTATGTCTTCTGACAGCATCAAAGAAATTTAGGGCCCCATTAATGTTCACCTCTACACTTTCCTGTGCCCTATTCATTTGTTCTGAAGTTCCTAAAATCCCACCTAGATTTATAACCCCATCACAGAGGCCAACAAAATAATCTATATCTTCTCTGTCTCTTAAATCACCATAATAAACAGGTATTTCAGGATTTACAGTCTTATCTTTTCTTTTTTCAAAGCCAATAACAGTATGCCCTTTAGCAAGGCAATATTCAGCTAAGTGCCTACCAATAAAACCATTACTGCCTATAATTCCAATAACCTTCATTGCGTTGCCATCTCCGATTTTAAAAAATCAATCCATTTATTAACATTAATTTTAATATTGTATTGATTTCTCATGAAAGATG
>DYHK01000153.1 GCA_020724205.1 Candidatus Aenigmatarchaeum sp.
AATCTAGGGGAATAGCCAGACAAGTAAGGCCGTACCTGTGGGTAGGCTTAATTAAAAAGACCATATCTTTAAAAAATACCATTACCTTTATTTTCGAAAAGTTGACTGTTTCAGGGACATCCTCTGCCCATGTTAAAATATTACCCCTAGAGCTAATAAATTCTAAAGTGCCCTCCTGTGGGGGAGAAGAGAAGGAAGAAAAGTAGGCTGGTGGGACAGAGGTAGGGGTAGAATAATTTATGGAAAAGGCAAATGCTGTAATAATTTTTATATTTAACTCTTGTGATGTATGATAAAAGGGTATAAGTGGAATAATAAACTCCTCCAGGTTTACATACTCTGGAGGAGTGTCCTTCTTAGATGGAGAACTAACAAAAGGATTAGTCGTTAAGAATAATGTCGACATATCTAAACCACATGGAACTTAAAAATGAACAAATACCTAGCTTTTCTGCATTTGTCAGTAGGTATGAGTTTTTTATAGAAGTTAGATGATTTATGGCGTCCTGTTTATTTATATACTCACTTCGGGCTTTAAAGTTACTTTCTGGATTTAGCTTATCAGCTAAAAATAGTTTCATTTCCCTGACAAAAGGATTATTGGCTTTTTCATAAAAGTCCGTAAACCATAAATTAGGAATTGAAACCGGTACGATTTTATTTAAAGTTGTTCCATAGTGAATTTCTGCATAACCAAGTTTTTGAGGTGCCATAGTAGAGTATACTCCTTTTTAGCTATTAAAAGCTAAAGATATAATATTTAAATCCTATTTTATTTTATATTCTGTTGTTTAAAGCAGTGATTACAAATAATAACTAGACGGTTATTATCTGCAGGATTATTTGCAGCGGAAACTCCTGTTATATCACTTGTTACTTTTCCGCAATATTCACATATATCTGCAGTAAGAGGAACCCACTCGTGTGGTGGCAGAACTTGTTTAAACGGATCCCACACCGGAGAGTCCGATTTTATTTTATAGTGAAATTTTTCATCTAA
>DYHK01000038.1:0-910 GCA_020724205.1 Candidatus Aenigmatarchaeum sp.
CAGTACCGGTTTCATAACCAACGGATGAATAAAATTTCGATGGCTGCCTTTGCCGCCTCGATTAACAAACCCGGCTTTTTCCAACTCGCTGATGAGCTCTCTAATTTTCTTA
Source organism: Candidatus Aenigmatarchaeum sp. (assembly GCA_020724205.1). GTDB lineage: Archaea > Nanobdellota > Nanobdellia > Pacearchaeales > GW2011-AR1 > JACPLR01. Next base: position 113 of record DYHK01000038.1, read on the forward strand.
GGCATTCAGTCCCCAGTCGACATCCTCTCGAATAAACCGTTCGGTTATAGCGTCATGATGCGATTCCAAATAGCGCCGCATCGCCCCGGCGATCAATTCGTCGATATTGGCGTTCCTGCCTTGTTTTACCAGATATTGAGCCTGCTGCAACAGTTTGATCAAGGATTTGGGTTTGTAGGGTGGTCATGGCTTAGGTCTCGGGGAAGTTGCGATGATAGATGTGACTTGAAAAATTCAATAAAAAATCTTAAAGTCTATTTACCTATATTAGAATAAATTTTATTAACCGCAATAGTTAAGATATTTATATATCAAGTTCAAAACTACATGAATCCTCATCTGAAACATCTCCAAGAAACCAATGTAGGCAATATATTGAAAAAAAATAGTGAGGATATTGCAACACTTATAGATAAAGATAGGTTTGATGAACATTATAGAAATAAAGATTTTGTCAAAGGTCCATTTAATGATACCTTTGGTGACAATTATGGAGAACATTACAATCCAAATAGGCAAGCATTTGGAAGATTAAAAGATGAAAGAATTGTTTATTGCGAATTATCTAAATCTTTACAGGGAAAATTTTAAAGTAAATGGTTAAAAAAATAAAGAGTGCAACAGTACACAAACTTCCTGAAGACTTGAAAAAAGCTATTAATTCTAATCCTAGTGTATTAGAAAAATGGAAAGATATTACTCCTCTAGCAAGAAACGAGTGGATATGTTGGGTTGTATCTGTCAAAACTCCAGAAAAAAGAAAAGAACACATAAAGAGAGTGAGTGAAGATCTACTAA
>DYHK01000038.1:920-5844 GCA_020724205.1 Candidatus Aenigmatarchaeum sp.
AACGGAAAAAGAAGGCCATGTTGCTGGATAGGTTGTATTCACAGAAAGGATAAACCTCTAAGTTCTTCACAAAAATTCATTCTAAGTAAAAATAAGAAGTAAGATTGTAATATTAAATAACTCCATACATAGTAGTAAGTTCTATTAATTACATAATTTTTATAAATATACTAAAAATAATAGAGTATCAAAAAAAGTAAATGAAGAAAAAATACTTCTCAAAAAAAGTAAATGAAAATTACTCGTGCAATTGCGGGTATAAGTGTAGCTCATGCGGAGGAGCTATTTATGGTCTAGGATTTATAGGAGCTTTAGTTTATTATATCTCTCAGGCAACATCTTTCTGGATGGGAGTTTTAGGTTTCTTAAAAGCAATTGTCTGGCCTGCTTTCTTAGTATTTGAACTTCTAAAATTTCTAGGTGCTTAAAAAATACTAGAAAAGTTTATATATTTTAATACTCACAATCTTTACATGACTTATGTTGATGGATTTGTCTTTGTTGTTTCTAAGAAAAAAATAAAAGAGTATACAAAAATGGCTTCAGAAGGAGGAAAAATTTGGAAAAAATTCGGAGCTCTTCAATATTTTGAATGTCGGGGAGATCACTTAAATCCACAACATATAACTCTGACATTTCCAAAATTAACAAAGCTCAAGTCTGATGAAACAGTATGGTTTTCCTTTATAATTTTCAAATCAAAAAAACACAGAGATAGTGTCAATAAAAAAGTAATGAGTTACATGGAGAAAAAATATAAAGATGCTAAAGATATGTCAATGCCGTTTGATATGAATCGTATGGCTTATGGTGGATTTAAAGTAATAGTTGAAAAATAATTCTAACTACCAAAATATTTATTAAAGGCTAACTTAAAATACTTTGATGCCTGATAGAAAATTTTCTCGAAAATATCATATAGGAATAAGGTTACATGGAGAAGCAAAAGAATATATTAGAAGTCTAGCCAACCAATTAAATCTAGAGTTTAAAGATGAAGAAACTGAAAAAAGAATAGTTCCTCATGTAACCCTTTTAAGACCCTTCTTATGTTATAGTGAAAATAAATTAATTAGCTTGTTCAATGAAACACTTAGTAAAACTCCTCTTCCAATATACCTTCAATTTCAGGGATTTGGAGTTTTTAGAAATAGGCCTTCTGTATTTTATGCAGATATAGAACAAAATGGAAGGGTAGACGAACTAGCAAGAAGCTTAGAAACAAATTTAAATGAAATTATAGCATACGCTAATCCTCAAATCTCTTCTAGTAAAGACATGACTCGAAAATTTCACGCAACAATTATTTCAGGAGACGATGAAGGGTTAGAAAGAAGAATAAATGAGTTAGTTAGAAAAAAAGGCTTTAAGCCAATAAATCATCCAGTTGTAAGAGTTTACCTCCTTCAACATCCAGAAAAGATAATCTTAAGAGAATATGACTTTTATCAAAGAAGATCTCTTACAAGACAAGAAGCTCTTGATAGCAACCTATTTCTTAAAACCCTTAAAGCCTACGAGGGAACATTAGTTAACTAATTACTTTTATAAACCACTTTTACATAACATTTATATATTCAGCAAAGTCGTTTAAGTCACCAGAAAAACAAAAATGGCAGAAAAAAACTCAGAACATAATAACAAAGAAGTAAGAAATCTAAACACAGAATTAAATAATAACTATCTTCCAAAAGACGCTCTTCCAAAACTTTCTCCAGAAGTTATGAAAGAAATGGAGAAGAAAAAAGAAGAGATGGAAAACCTGAAAAAATTCGTTCTAAAAAAATACCCTTATACACTTGGTATAGGTATTCTACCTCCGCAATCAATACCTAAAATAGAAGAAGAGGAAGACATACCTGAGGCTGAAAAGAACGAAAAAAGAAATCACATACTAATTATGATTCCAGAAGAAAAATTCAAAGAGATACCAAAGATAAAAAAAGAGCTTGTTGAACATACTAAAAACATAAAACCAAAAATATGGTTCCATATAATTACTCCAGTAGATGTCTGGAACTTTGCAATGGATTCTCGATACGACTTGACATCAGCTATTGCAATGTCTCTTCCAATATATGATAAAGGCCTTCTAGGTGCTCTGAGAGTTGCAGAAGTTCATAAAAATCTAGTTATAAGAAAATTTGAGAAATACGTAAGCAGTTATGTTATTGCAGGCTCTCTAGTAAGAGGAACAGCAACTAAAACTTCTGATGTTGATGTCTTTATTATAATAGATGATACAGATGTAAAAAGAATGCCTCGCCTGGAGCTTAGAGAAAAGCTGAGAAGTATGATCTACAACTATCTTGCCGATGCTGCAGCAATTGCAGGATCTAATAATAAGCTAGAGCCTCAAATTTATCTCTTAACAGACTTCTGGGAAGCAGTTAAAGATGCTCATCCAGTAATGTTCACTTTTATAAGAGATGGAATTCCACTATATGATCGTGGAACCTTCATTCCATGGAAGCTCCTTCTCAAGATGGGCCGTATTAAGCCTTCACAAGAAGCAATAGATATGTTCATGTCAATGGGAGACAAAGTAGAAAAAACAGCTAAAAGAAGATTACTTGATATAGTAGTCTCAGATATTTATTGGTCTGTAATAACTCCCTCTCAAGCACTACTTATGTTATACGGCCTACCGCCTCCGGTTCCAAAGGACACAGCTCAGATATTCAAAGAAACTTTTGTAGACAAAGAAAAAGTTATTGAAAAAAAATACTCTGATATTTTAGATAGAGTAATAAGAATCTATAAAGACTACGAGCACGGAAAAGTCACAGAAGTCTCTGGGAAAGAAGTTGACGAGCTAATAAAAGACACCACAGATTATGTAAAAAGAATGAAGAAGCTTCGCGAAGAAATTGAGAAAATATCTCAGAAAAACACTGTTCAAGAAATAGAAAAAGAAGTATTCCAGCTTCTTGAAAACTTATTAGGTAAAAAACCTAAACAAGAGTTAATAAAAATCTTCGAAAAAGAGCTTGTAAAAAAGGGAAAAATGCCAGAAAAAATGCTGATTAATCTCAAAGATATAGAAAAAGTTACTGCTGAATTTAAAAAAGGAAAGGTCAATAAGCTTGATCTAGAGAATGCGAGAAAAGATGCTACAATACTTATTAACCACTTAATTGAGTATGGTCAAAGAAGTGATCTGGCAACTATTGAAAAATCAAGAATACAGATAATATTCAAGGGACAAAGAGCAGAAGTTATAATAACAGATTCTGGATCATTCTTAATTTCAGGAAATGCAATAAAGAAGATAACTCACAGGTTGGAAGAATCAAATATAAACGAGCTTGAAAAGGCAATTGCAAATCAAAGAGGGAAGTTACAGACAAAAACAACAAGTAAGATATTTGAAGTTCTAAAAAAGGAACTCGGAGACTTTGAAATTGTTTTTTAATTAAGATTTTTATTTAAAATGACGGAGTATTTGAATAATCCCAATGCAGTTTATGAATTATGGGAAGATAGAACAGGTAAAATAAGACATGAAAATTTTGAAAGAATATTCTATTTAAAAAATAGAATTCTTAATAAAGAAGTAAGTGGAAGAGACCCAGATGAACTTGTAAGGAATGCTATAAGAAAGGGAATTGACACTCTACCTATCACACTAGAAAATTTAACTACTATTCAAAATAATGTCAATTCTTCTAGATTTCCTTTATCTATTGAAGCATTTAATTCAATAGCAATTCTATATAATTCTCACTTAAGGTTTAACACTCAAAGTCAGGCAGAAAAATCAGCCTAAAAACACAGGCGAAAAGGTTTTTAAACACACTTTTTCTGATAGGTATACTAAATAATAACAAATTTATAAGATGATAAAAGGAACAGTTGTACAGTTCAGACGTGGACGCCATGTAATCCATGAAAGGCACTTTATTCTAGATGTAAATGCTAAAAATCGTGAGGAGGCTTCAAAGCTTGTTGGCAAGGAAGTAGAATGGATCTCTCCTTCTGGAAAGAAAATAAAGGGAAAAATATCCTCAGCTCATGGTAATAAAGGTCTAGTCAGAGCCATTTTCGAACGTGGTTTACCAGGCCAGTCTCTTACAACTCACGTGGAGGTAAAGGCATGAGAGTTTATTTAACATTAAAGAAAAATGGAAGAAAAGTAACTGAAACAGAATTAGAAACATTAATTACTAATTTAACAATAGATAAAATTAATAGAAATTTAGATGCTCTAAGAAATTTAGTTATAGGATCTGAAAAGCCCCAAATAAAAGATAATTATAAATTAGACCATGAAAAAGAAAGATTAGTACTTACTAACGTTTCAAATCCTTTGCAAATATACTCAGATATACTAAATCGAGGCTATTCGATTACTTCATCTAGAATTATGGATGATTTTCCCTCTAGTATAAAGGGTTACGAGGAGGCTGCAACATAAAATGGTAGCAGTAAGAAAAGCAGGAGCATACTCAAAGAAGTATACACGCCCATATACTAGAAAGTCTAAGCAAAGAACAAAGAACTTCATAAAGGCAGTTCCAGCTCAGAAAATAAATAAGTTTAATATGGGAAATACGAGAAATTACGATGAAAAGAAGTATGATACTGAAATAAGAATAATAAGTAAGGAAAAAGTGCAGATAAGAGACATTGCACTTGAAGCTGCTCGCCAGTCTATATCCAGAACAATAGAAAGCTCAATTCCAGGACAGTACTATTTTGAAGTTCGTGTGTATCCTCATCATGTTCAGCGTGAAAATAAAATGCTTACTGGAGCAGGAGCAGACCGTATGCAGACAGGTATGACTCAGTCTTTTGGAAAGACTATGGGGCGTGCAGCTCTTGTAAAGCCTAATCAGGAAATCTATCTCTTAGCAACCTCAGGAGATAAAAATACTAGAATAATAAAAGACGCAATTCATAAAATAAAAGCAAAGCTTCCTTG
>DYHK01000039.1:0-3035 GCA_020724205.1 Candidatus Aenigmatarchaeum sp.
TGGAATTGTTCTAGGTATGCAAATTCCTATAATATATTTGTTATTTACTCCTGTAACATCATCTATCCAAACACCATCCTTATACACTACAAAAGACCCATTTTCTATACAGGACAAAGAAGTTCTTACATCTGAATAAGTAGCTAAGTATTCTGGTTCTCTTTCAAGATTTGGTTTAATTTTATTTTTCATTTTTGTTTTTCCTGATAGTTTTGTTTTACTATTATATAGTAATACCACTAAACTAATACTATTTAAGTCTTTGTTATCAATTATTGATAACAGTAGAAAGCCTTAAAAGTCCTTTATTCCTAAATAAATTATTATGGATATAGTAAAACTTGAAGAGCTTGGCCTGAAACATAATGAGGCTCTGACTTACAAAGCCCTCTTAGAATTAGGAGAAACAAAAACAGGTTCTATAGTAAAAAAGACAGGCCTTCATAGAGTAATAATATATGACGCTCTAGAATCTCTAATAAAAAAAGGTCTTGTCTCATATGTAATAAAAGAGAACATAAAATACTTTCAGGCAACAGATCCGGAAAGCCTGCTTAAATTTATAGAAGAAAAGAAAAACCTTGCTAATGAAATGCTTCCAGAACTGCATAATCTACAAAGCAAAAAAGAAGGTAAGCAATCAGTTACAGTCTATGAAGGAATTAAGGGACTTAAAACAGTTCTAAATAACATGCTCTCAGAACTAACTTCAAAAGATGATCATTACGTCTTTGCTTCAGGAAATATGGAAGAAGCAGTTGGAGACTACTATTATATATACCAAAAAGAAAAAAGAAAAAAACATGTAATGACTCACATAATTTATGATTCCTCATTTAGATCTCATAAAGGAGTAATAAAACAAACATATGGAAAAATAAAGTTCTATGATCTCGGGCCATTTTTAACAGACACATGGATCTACAAAGATAAAGTCCTCATAGTAACCTATAGTGCAAATCCTCCTATTGCTGTATTAATAACAAGTAAAGAAACCTCTGAATCTTATAAGAAGCTATTTGAAAGCTTCTGGAAAAAGGCTAAGCAGTAACCTTAACTTCCTTAAAAGAAGATTTTGGCAGATTCTCACTAGCATCCAAAATTTCTATACCAATAGTTTTTCCTGCTTCATCTAAATCAACATTCATAAACTCGTTTAAGGAAATCGTCTTTTTAACCTCGCCTGGAGATATATCTTTAAAATAGATATATGCTGCATCTACTTCCTTATCTATTTCTACTCTCATTTCCATATAACAGTTATTACATTTATAAAATTATCTTGTTCTGAATATACTACTTTTAACACCTTATTCTGGAAATTCTTATATGATTCAATCTTTCCATCTTTTTTAATAAGATAGTCTGGAAATTCAATGGTCTCTCTAACATGCTCCAATTTTATTGCTCTTTCAGACATTCTATCTCTTGCATGTTTTGATAATTTTATTTCCAAATTAACCTCTTTTTAACTCTACCGAGTCAAAATCTCTAAGCCATCAAGATTCTTCAACTTGTAATCCTTCCCAACAGCCTGTTTAGTCTTTATATGAACTGCCTTAACAAAATTATTTCCTATATCACTATGCAATCTAAACGCAAAATCTAAAGCAGTAGAACCCTCAGGCATTAAGAAACAATCTGGAAGCACATTCCCCTTACTATCTTCCATCTTCGATCCAGCAGGGAAGATAGCAAGATACTTCAAGACATCAAATATAACTGAATTAAGAATCTGTTGAACTCCAGTACTTCCAAACTCTTCTATTACCTCACTAATCTTATCTAAAGCCTCCTTCTGCTTCTCACTCAGCTCCTTCTTAACACTAAACTTGCTCTCTCCAGGAATATACTCTATTAAACCAGCCTTATCAGCATACCTTAATGTTAACTCACCATCTGCAAAGCAAGGAATTATAGGATAATCAAATTCCTTCTTAACCTTATTAAAATTCTCTCTTCCATTCGGCCTATCTACCTTATTCGCTGCAATAATCATTGGCTTGGTATATCTTCTTAAAGCCCTAGCAAAGCTCATTACCTCCTCATCACTCCACTTGCTAGGGTGCTCAACATTCAAATTACTCTTTAGAATAACATGTTTTACATCATCACTCGTAACTTTTAAACCAGAAAACTGCTTTGAAACAGCCTCAGCAAAATTAGTCTTCTGTGCTTCTACTGTTCTAGAAAAACTCTTCCAGACTTTTTTCATAATACCAAGATACCACAAATCCAACTCTCTCTCAATTATCTTAATATCCTCTCCAGGATAATAATCCTTAGCAGGCTTTCCCTCTCCATCTGTCTCTCCAGACATATCTACAACATGAATAAAGGCATCGGCTCCAGCTAAATCATTCAAGAATTCATTTCCAAGTCCCTTTCCCTCTGAAGCTCCAGCAACTAGCCCAGCAACATCCATTAAATCAAAAGGAACAAATCTCAATCCATTTCTAACATAACCCTCTCTAGGATTTGAAACCTTTCCGAAATCAGCAGCCAGATCATGAATCTTTACGTAAGCAATTCCATGATTAGGCTTTATAGTTGCAAAGGGATAATTTGCAATTAAAATATCTGCCATAGTTGCAGCTTTAAAAAAAGTGCTCTTCCCAGCATTAGGACGCCCAACAAGACCAATTAACATACTAAATCATAAATGAGTTGCTTTAAATATATTAGCATAAAAAGTAAACTCAAATCCCAATACCATATCAGATTAGAGAATTAATATTTCAAATAATATAACTTTGCCAAACCTAAATACTTTAAATGATAACCAGTTGATAATATTCTAGTATGTTTTTATATTAACATTAAGTATTTACTAAAGCTACATTATAACCTCTAAATTTTAGAGTTATTAGCTTATCTTCCAGTATTACATTATAAAAAAAATAAAAGAAATAGTTAACTTAAGTCTTCATCCATCTCATCAAATTCAACTGGGAATTCAGTATCTTCCTCGCCACGAAGATATTTTAAATCCTCATCTTCTGAGAGATTAGCTTCATCAGATTCTTTATTTATCA
>DYHK01000039.1:3045-5529 GCA_020724205.1 Candidatus Aenigmatarchaeum sp.
CATTCACCCTCTTTATTTTAACTTAAAATTTTAATAGTTATATTCTTTTTAAATGTTGTTGTTCTATAGAATAAGCAAATAAAAAAGATATATTCAAAAAATAAAAAGGAATAATTTTTATATTACATATTATTAAATAATATATGTCCAGTGATTTAGAATCTGAAGTTAAAAGAATTTTAAACAAAGCAGGAATAAAAATTAATGGAAATAACCCATATGATATTAAAGTAAATAATAAGAACCTATACAATAGAGTCTTATCACAGGGATCTCTAGGTCTAGGAGAGGCTTACATGGATGGGTGGTGGGACTGTAACAAACTAGATGAATTCTTCTTCAAAGTATTAAGAGCAGAATTAAATAAAGAACTTAAAATCACTCCTAACCTAATATATCAAGCAATAAAATCTAGATTAATAAATCTTCAAAGCAAATCAAGAGCATTTCAGATTGGAGAAAAACACTATGATGCTGGTAATGATCTCTATAAGGCCATGCTTGATAAAAGAATGACTTACACTTGTGGATACTGGAGAAATGCTAAAAACCTAGATGAAGCACAAGAAGCAAAGCTAGACCTAGTGTGTAGAAAAATAAATCTTAAACCAGGAATGAAAGTTCTTGATATTGGATGTGGATGGGGAAGTTTTGCAAAATATGCAGCTGAAAAATATAAAGTTAAAGTAGTAGGAATAACAGTCTCAAAAGAACAGGTAAAACTAGCAAAAGAATTATGTAAGGGTCTAGATGTGGAAATAAGACTCCAAGACTACAGAGATGTTAATGAAAAATTCGATCGCATAATCTCTTTAGGAATGTTTGAACACGTAGGTTATAAAAATTACAGAGAATATATGAAAGTTGTTGATCGCTGTCTTAAGGATGATGGTATCTTCTTACTGCACACAATAGGTTCTAATACTTCAAAAAAAGGATTTGATCCTTGGATAGGAAAGTATATCTTCCCAAACTCCATGCTTCCATCAATAAAACAAATTGCCGAAGCCTCAGAAGACCTATTTGTAATTGAAGACCTTCATAATTTCAGTGCAGATTACGATAAAACACTAATGGCTTGGTTTAATAACTTCAACAAAGCCTGGCCTCAATTAAAATCAAATTACAGTGAAAGATTTTATAGAATGTGGAAATATTACCTATTATCATGTGCAGGTCTTTTCAGGTCTAGGGGTGCACAATTATGGCAGATAGTCATGACAAAAAAAGGCCTAATAGGCGGATATAATTCTGTTAGATAATTTATCTACGAGTCGCATTAAAATCTCTAACTTTTTTACTAGCCTTTCTTAAAGCATCATCAAATTTTTGTAATCCATTTCCTTTGTTAGCATAAAACTGTTGAAATAAAGCCTCTCCTCCTTTATGGAATTGATCTCTATAAAAAGAATCAATGTTCTCTATTTCATCTTTTGAGAGTTTAATACTTCTACTAGAAATATATTCCAGAATGGCAAGATAAGCCTCTTGAGAACTATGAATTAACTCTCTAGAAAATGGTTTTACTGTAGAATTATATTCAGTGCTTATTGAAATAGTATTCTTGACCTCATCTTCCCCTATTTTAATTTTTGCTCTTTTATCAATAAATGAAAAACTAATTCTATCTATACTTCCAAATTCTTCATCTTCTGAAACTATATCTGTTAAAACTATTCTATAACTAGCATAATTAATCATACTTCCTGACTTTCTTTCTATTCTAATAACTACCTTATCTCCTGAATTTTTATAATCAATACTACATTTTTCTTCACCAATTTTATCAGATAAAAAATAAGAACTTGGAGAAACTTCAATCATCTCTGCAATGCTTTTGCTATTGTTTTCTTCAGAATTAGTATTGTCTGCAAGAGAAGGATTTGTAAACAAAGAAGCTAAGATTAAGAGACCAGATTTAAGATTTCTAAGTTTCATTATATTTATTCAAATAGTATCATTTTAAACATTTTTATTGCTTATAATATCTATCATAATCTGTCTTAATCCACTCAATAATAACCTCAGAAAAATATCTTACCTCATCACTACTTAATGCCTTATCTTTTGATATTTTATACCATTTCTCAATACAGCTTCTACAGCATGTAGCAGTTGCATGCTGAGCAATAAAAACCGGATGTCCCTTAAACGGTGTCTGTCTACCATCATTTTTAACCATAACTCTAATCTTTTTATCAAGAATCTCAAAGGCATGCTTTCTAATAACTTCTATTCCCTTTTCCCTAACTATACCTCTCTCTTTCTCACCTAACTTAAAGCTAGATCTAAACCTTGATCTTGAAAGTCTGGAAAAAATGTCATTCTTCATTTTAAAATATTAAATAAAACCATTTACGTACTTATTAATTATTATTATATTTTGATTTTTAATAAAAATTATCTAATAACTTCCATATAATAAAACAGATAATTGCAACAATAATAAAATAGACGTAACTTTCAACAACTTTATCAGTTAGA
>DYHK01000039.1:5539-5788 GCA_020724205.1 Candidatus Aenigmatarchaeum sp.
AATCTAATTGAACATCAGTAAATCCCATTGACTCAAATTCATTTTTAATATAATATTGATAGGAAAAAAATAAGAATAGAATTATTAAAACAACTTTTAATATTAAATAATTATTAAACTTTCTATTTTTAGTCAATATTTATAAAGACTATTTTTCTGAGTGCAAAATGGCAAGGTTATTAATTCCAAACGGAGAAGTAAGAGAAATGGAAGATGAAGATCTTCCAAAAATTATAGAGATGTCTACTG
>DYHK01000040.1 GCA_020724205.1 Candidatus Aenigmatarchaeum sp.
TTAACTAAAAAATACAAGGCAATAACAGTTATAGATGCATCGCAAAGCGCTCCAGATATTAAATTAAATGTAAAAGATTTAGATTGTGATTTTTTAATCTTCTCTAATCATAAGGTTCTTGGGCCAACAGGTCTTGGAACCCTCTATGGAAAGTATGAACTTCTTAAAAAAATGCCTCCCTTCTTATTTGGAGGAGGGATGATACGTTCAGTAAGTCTAGAAAAATCAACTTATCTAGATCCTCCAGAAAGATTTGAAGCAGGAACTCAAAACATATCTGAAACAATTGCCTCTGCAGAAGCTATCAAGTACATAAATAAAATAGGAATGAAAAATGTTGAATTAATAGAAAAAGAACTTTTCAATTATGCTCTAGAAAAATTAAAATCTATTAAAGATATAGAAATCTACAATCCAGGAAAAGATAAGAGTGTAGGAATAATCTCATTCAATCTTAAAGGAATCCATCCTCACGATGTTGCAAGCATTTTAAATGATTATAATATAGCAATAAGGGCAGGACATCACTGTGCAATGCCTTTAATGACTAAGCTTGGAATCTCAGGATGCTGCAGGGTTTCTTTCAGTGTTTTCAACACAAAATCAGAAATCGATAAGTTAATTCTAGCATTAAAAAAGACCCAGGAGGTTTTCAATAAATGACATCTATAGAAATGTACAAAGAACACATACTTGATTTGTATAAATATCCTCATAACTTTGGAGTCTTAGAAAAACCTACTCATAAGTTTCATGAGTTCAACCCATTATGCGGAGATGATATTACACTATTCTTAATTGTAAAAAATAATAAAATAGAAAACGTGAGCTTCACAGGAAAGGGGTGTGCAATCTCAATGGCCTCTTCTTCCCTACTAACAGACTTCATTAAAGGCAAATCCCTAAGTGAAGTTAAACAAATAAGCTCTCAAGACCTAATAGACATGCTTCATATTCCTATCAGCCACGTAAGACTAAAGTGTGCTCTTTTACCCTTAGATGCTTTAAATAAATCTATAAAAAACAAACCTTAACAAATTTTAAATACTTTGAAAATATACTGAAAACATTTACAGCGATATTAGAAAAAGAAGAAGAAATGTATGTAGCTTCATGTCCTGAGATTGGAACAGTAAGTCAGGGCAGAACAATAGAAGAAGCTTTATCAAATTTAAGAGAAGCTACAGAATTATATTTAGAAGAATTTCCTACAAAAAGTAAAGGAAAGCCTCTATTGACTACTTTTGAAATAGCAAATGCATAAGCTTAAAAAGATATCTGGAAAAGAGTGTGTCAAGATATTATGTAATAAATTTGGATTTGAAGTAATTAGACAAAGTGGAAGTCATATAATTCTCAAGAAAATCCTAAATGACAAGAAAATTGGAACAGTAGTGCCAAATCATGATGAGTTAAAATTAGGTACATTAAAAGGAATATTAAAACTAGCAGAAATTTCTGAAGAAGAGTTTTCAAAATACCAATAATTCTTAAGGAAAACCTTTTTATAGCCATATATTTCTTAACTATAGTTAACAAAAATGACAAACATACTTGAAATAAAAAATCTGCATGTTGAAATAGAAGGGAAGGAAATACTGAAAGGGCTGAACCTGGAGATTAAGGAAGGAGATATTCATACACTAATGGGACCTAATGGATCTGGAAAATCAACTCTGGCAAATGTTATAATGGGGCACCCAAAATATCAAATTACTCAAGGAGAAATAATCTTCCAGGGAGAAAAGATAAACGATCTAAGTCCAGATGAAAAAGCTAAGTTAGGAGTCTTTATGAGCTTTCAGTATCCTCAGGAAATAGAAGGAGTAAACATAAGAAACTTCCTAAGAACAGCTTATCAGAATGTACATGGGAAGATAAGTGTAATGGACTTCAAGAAACTAATAGATGAAAAGGCAAAAATACTAAATCTAAAAGACGAATTTTCAGATCGTTACCTAAACAAGGGTTTTTCAGGTGGTGAAAAGAAGAAGTCTGAAATGTTACAGCTAGCTATACTAAATCCTAAATTAACTATCCTAGATGAAACAGACTCTGGTCTAGATATAGATGCTCTTAGATCTGTAGCAGAATCAATTAACCTCTTAAAGGAAAAAAACCCAAAGCTAACAGTAATAATCATTACACACTATAAAAGAATCCTAGAATACATAAAACCAAATAAACTCTCAATAATGATAAATGGAAAGATAGCCCTTGAAGGCTCTTCAGACCTCGTTAATCACTTGGAAGAAAAAGGCTATGGCTGGATAGAGGAGGATTAAATGTTAAAAACACTTGATAAAATAATTTTAGGATCTCTCATTACTGGAGTTTCAGCATATTATATATCTAATCCAGAGTTTACAAATCTAGACCTAACAGTAGCATCAAGCTTAGTAATTTATTCTGGAATAATCAAGAGTAGGATAAACGAATTTATGGATATTAAGAATATAGTAAATTCCCCAGATTATAAAAATCTCGAATAATTTTAACTTATCATTTAAAAGTTTTACTTTCAAAATAATTTACATATAGCCCATAGATTTTATCTAAGTTAATTTACTAGAAATGCTCCGTTTTATAAACAAAACTATTAAATCTAAATGCCTCATCTAAGAAGTGCATTACATGGTGAATATCTCTTGCAGGAGCACTTGGTGTCCTATCAACCATTCCTGTAGATAAGAATGTTGAGGAATAGTTCACTCTGCCCAAACTACAACACTTCCTGCCACACATCTCTTCATTTGGATCATATTCCAAAATTACTCTTGCCTTTTTTTCAATCTCACTTACAACAATAGTGTAAGTAATTATTCCATTTGATCTTTTCAATCCCTCTAGTAAACCTAAAGCAGAATTACTATCTACCCTTTCCCAAGGATCAAAATTATTTAATCCATTAAGATATAAAAAGGAAATATCAATAAACTCTCTATCTTTATCAGATATATCTATCTCCCTCTCTTTCATAAACTAAAAAATAAAACTTGCTTTAAAAAGATTTATGTAGGAAAATAAAAAAAAGCTTTAATTTAAAACGCCTGGCTCAAAGTGGTCCCTTCTTCCAAGATCACACACTAAAAAAGATAAATTACTCCTTCCATTAGAAGTATCAACGTCAACATCAAACCTTTGTCCTCCAAAATTAACCAGATATTCTATCTTTCCTTCAGTACGAATAACTCCCTCAAAATTATCTCCTTCAACATCTCTCTCCCACTCTTTATCAACATACATTTCAAAGGCATTTCTAGCTAAATTAACTCTGTCTTCAATACTAATAGCTCCGCTAGTTTCAAGAAAAAAGTAATTTCCTATCCAACCCTTATACTTAAACATAAAATCTTTCAAGAGGGACACTATTTAAATCTTACTAAATCTTCCACCCATACTTATCTAAATCTATCTTTCCATTAATAACCTTAACTCCATCTCTCTCAAGAAGTCTTATCTTACTCTTAACTCCTCCCTCTCCAGAATACCTTCCAATCTCTCCATTAGATTTTACAACCTTATAACACGGAATACCCACAGGATCCTTATTTGTTCTCATATAACTTCCTATAACTCTATATGCCTTAGAATTGCAAGATCTGGCTAGTTCTCTATAAGTAACTACTCTTCCTCTAGGCACTCTTTTTAATTCTTTATATACTCTTTCTCTTAACAATTTCTTTGTCTGCATTTTTCCAAGCTAACGTTAGTATTGTAAGAAATACAAACAGAGTTAAAGACATCAAAGGAAGAGTAATATACCCAAACTGAAGAACCTCTTTAGTAAAGCACGAAACCTCTCCAAGTCCGATAGGACAGCTTCCAGTGAAATTCATCATCTGTAAGGTATACTGGTAGGTTGCAAATAAGACTCCTAATAAATTAAGTCCTATAACATAATCAAATATATGCCTTTCTTTTTTATACAAAGCAACTCCTAGGATAATAACCTGTGGATAAATCAAGATTCTCTGTATCCAACATAAATTGCACGGGGCATATCTAAATACCTCAGAATAAATCAAGCTTCCAATAACTCCAAGTAATGCCAAGATAAATGCAAATAACAAAGAATTATCCTCTATAAACTTCCATTTCTCCCAAAGAAAATCTGGAAGTTGTTTCTTCATATACCTCACATAAATAAAACCTAGAGCAAGAACAACAAGAGCTATATGTCCTAGTAAAACAAATAGTGAGACAATTGTATTAAAATAAAGCTCTGTAATGAAATTTATTGCCATTCTTATCTAAATAACTAAAAATAAGGTAATTATAAATGTTATTAATTATCTTTCTTTTAAATGACCCAAGAAATCCATAATATCCTCAAAAAGGCAATATAATCCCAAATCTGTTTTAATCCAATACTCTTCAGCATCAAGAGGCATTACCTCTAAAAAAAGAGTATCTTTTGAAAGATGATCAATTAATATATTCTGTCTAGGTTTAGCCCATTTTAATTTATTTTTTTTAAAAAAAGCCCAATTTTGAACAAAAAGCTTAAACTCCTTAGATTCATATGGAGGAATAGTAACTTTACTAAGCTCCTCTTCAGATAAAAAACCATATTCATCATCTGGAAAAGGCGAATGACTTAATAAATAAAAACCATTTTTAAAATGTCTACCAGTCATCTGAGATTCTTCAACAATTTTTGCATTATGAGGTTTAATAATTATTTCATAACCACTACGACTATTATTTTCAGCATATCTTTGGAAAAAAACTCTTTGGGCAGAAGGATCATGGACAGGAACTGACATCCTTTCAAGATTATTATCTGGAAAGGGAATTATGTCTCTTCTCAATATAATATCTAAGCCAAATATAGGTTTTTTTGATTCTCTTCTTATAACAAAAAAGGGATCTTTCATCCAATCAAAAATAGGTGTTAATTGTGTACTAACATCTAAATTTTTTTCTCTCCACTCTTCAGAAACACTAGAAAATTCAACAAAAGCATTCCCTAAGGAACTTGAATAATCATTTAAATAGGAGTCAATTCTACCCTCTTCATAAGAAGGGATATAGTCTAAAAACCTATTATCTGAAAAGGTTATAACTGCCATTAAAAACCCAATAAATCTCCTTTTTTAAAGATTATTATGGTAAAGTACAGTTTGTAGAAGTTGAAAGGGCTTCCAAGGTCAAGACTCCCTCTAGTTTCTGACCGCTAATATCCCATGTAGGATAACTATTTATTCCAGCATCCTTGCAAACTTGTAACTGGGCATTTCCTTGTGAATTAGAACACTCTATATAGTTTATATACCGAAAACTAGATCCAAACATTTCTTTTTGGCTTTTACAATGAGAGCACCACCAAGCGCCATACATACTTACATTATTATCACTTAAACACTGAGCAAAAACATCATATCTTCCATCATCAGCACTAGCCTTAGTAGTAAAATAATATCCAATAAGAGCTACGCCGACAATAATTGCTATAATTAAGATCCAATTTTTAGTTTTCTTGCTTATCTTAATAGGCTGTTTAATACTTTCAAAATGCTTAGACTTGACATGCATATCTAAAGCCTCTTTAGTAGAGAATTCCTTATCACAATCTTTGCACTTAAATTTATTATCATCCATTTTATCTTTTTCTCTTAATTTTACTATTTTTCTTGGTTTTTATATTTATCTTACACACGCTCTCTCTTGTTAATAGTAATGTGGAAACAACAAGTAGTAAAATAGAGGCCATTAGTATCTCTAAACCATAAAAAGGCAGATTACTCAAGGTTAAACTAACTCCAAATAGTCC
>DYHK01000041.1 GCA_020724205.1 Candidatus Aenigmatarchaeum sp.
ATGTAATAAGATATTTTCCTCTTTTTCTTTTCCAAGCTTATTTACAACTCGGAAAAGCATGGGCTCTGTAGGCCTTAAAGAGATAAGTTTTTTCTTTGTGGCCTCATTCGGAGATAAATTGTAAGCATGAATTGCTGATTTTGCAATATTTGTAGCTCCCTGTATCTTAATTTCTTTTATATTTTTGAGTATTTTATTCAGCTTTCCTCTTTTATCCATTTTATTATAAGAAGAATAGTGTATAAAAATCTGTCTTATCTGCATAATATTTAAAAACGCTTAGAGGCTGATTAGAGATATGATCGATATGATACTAAACCCGAAGAAGGTTGAGAGGAAACCATGGGAATTATTTTTTGTTGGCTTCTTTTATGCTGCTCTGTCAGTATTATTAGTGCAGTGGATTTTTTCAGGAGATCCTGTTCTAGCAAAATACTCTGGAATACTAATTGTTACATTCACAGTAATGTTTTCAATGCCTTATATCTATTATACTATGGGAAGGGAGGAGGTAAAGGATGTTGAGATTAGTGATTCTTTCAGACTATTAAGAGAACACAGTAAGGCAATTTATGCTTTCTTATGGCTATTTCTTGGTTTTATAATTGCTTTCTCTTCACTTTATATAATACTTGGTTCAACAGATAATTATAGAGCTCAGATAGAGACTTATTGTGCTATTAATAGTCCTAGTAACTATGATTTCTGCATAACTGAATATGGAGTTAAAAATAGCAAGACAACAGGGTTTGCTACAGGAGGAGGAGCTTTTATAGGAATATTAAGCAATAATATATATGTTTTAATGTTCACGTTTATATTTTCTATAATAATTGGGGCTGGAGGAATATTTGTGCTTGCGTGGAATGCTAGCGTTATCTCAGCTGCAATGGTTATCTTCTCAAAATCTGACCTTATTAATCTCCCATTAAGCTTCTTAAGATACATGGTTCACGGTTTACCGGAAATCTCAGCTTATTTTATAGGTACTTTAGCTGGAGGAATTGTGGGAGTTTCTTTAATAAAAAGGGAGTTTAAAACAGACAAGTTTTGGAATATAATGCATGATTCTATGCTTTTGATGGTGATTGCTATAGGTATTTTAGTATTATCAGCAGCTATAGAAGTATTTATTATACCTCAATTCTTCTAAGAAAAAAAGGTAAGTTTAAAAAATGGCAAAATTTAGATGTAAAAACTGTAACTATCAGTTTGCTAGAGAGTTAGATATGCCTCCGAAATCCTGCCCAAACTGCGGACAGATTGAGGTTTTAAGAAGAGAACAATCGGCATCTGAGCTTCTAGATGATAGTGAATAAAATCAATATGGAAAATCATGAAGACAAGAAGGAAGATAGTGAATTAATTCAAATTCGTAAAAAGAATATATTGAACAGTCTAAAGCGAGGAAGTTCTTGGGTAATTTATTTATTATTAGCTGTAATTACCTTTATTGCAGTATATATAAGAACAAGAAACTTGCCTGGGCTAAAAGACATAACAACTAATACTTGGACCCTAGGACCTGATTTAGATCCCTTCTTATTCTTAAGATGGGCAGAGTATATTGTTGAGCACGGGAAGATTATGGCGATAGATACTATGAGGTATGTGCCAATAGGATTTAATACTGCTGCTGAAAAGAAATTACTTTCCTATATGATTGCCTGGTTTTATGAATTCCTTTCTATATTTAATTCAGATATAACCATAACTTATGCTGCAGTAATCTTTCCAGTTTTTATGTTTGCTATAACTTGCATCATCTTCTTTTTTCTTACAAAAGAAATTTTTAAAGATAGTTTTGAAAGGACAAAGATTCCTGATTACATTGCACTAATCTCTACTCTATTTTTAGCAATTATTCCTGCTATTCTTCCTAGAACTATTGCAGGCATTCCTGAGAAAGAATCTGCAGGATTTTTCTTTATATTTTTATCTTTGTACTTAGTAATACTATCATTTAAAGCAAAAACAAGTATTAAATCGAGTCTTTATGGATTACTTGCTGGAGTTGCTGTTGCAGCGCTTACTTATATATGGGGAGGAGTAACATTTGTATTTATCACTGTTGGACTATCTGCTTTCATTTTATTTATTATTGGTAAAGTGAATAAGAGGCAATTTTTAGGATATTTAGTATGGATAATTACTTTCCTAACTATTACCATCTTTTATTCTCCTACTTCTCTATATGTCAATGTTATGAATTATTTTACTTCAACTTCAACAATCCCTGTGTTTGCTTCATTAATTTTAATGTTTGTAGACTTGTTTATTTACGATAAAATTTCAAGAAATAAAATTATAAGTGAACTTAACACCAAGTATAATATTTCAAGGCAAATTATCTCTCTTATTATTGTTACAATATTATTAATTATTATATCTCTACCTTTATTTGGAATAAACTTTATTCCTGACCAAACTACACAGCTATTCAATAATTTTGTTAAGCCTCTGGCTGGAGACAGGTTTTCTGTAACTGTTGCTGAAAATAGGCAACCATTTTTTACAGATGAATGGAGAGGTAACTTTGGACCAGTTATATCCAACATACCTATATTTTTCTTTATATTTATAGTAGGTTCAATTGTCTTATTTTATAATCTTTTAGTAAAATTTGATAGAAAGGAAAAGACAATTTTAACAGTAAGCTACACTATTTTTATCCTAACTTTAGTTTTTAGTAGGTACTCTGAATCTAGCGTTTTAAATGGTTCTAGTACTACTAGTTTAGTATTTTATTTTGGAGGAATACTAATATTTATTATAGCTTCATTATATACTCTTTACTTTCACGAGAGATCAAAAAAAGATCTTTTAGATATTGATCTTGGATATATCATAGTTTTCACTTTCTTTTTTGTATCCATGCTGGCTGGAAGAGGAGGAGTTAGGTTTGTTATGATGGTTGTTCCCCCTGCAAGTATTATGGCAGGATATTTTATAGTAACATTATGGAACAAATACTTTACAAATAAAGATGAAACTAGGAGTTTAATTTACCTTATTATTGCCCTTCTCATTACCTTAATGGCTTTATTGAGTATTTACACATTCTATAATTCAAGCAAGGCTCAGGCAGAAGTTTTTGTTCCTAGTATATATCAATATCAGTGGCAAAAGGCAATGTCTTGGGTAAGAGATAATACTCCAGAAGATGCAGTATTTAGTCATTGGTGGGATTATGGATACTGGGTTCAAAGTATAGGTAAGAGAGCTACATTTTTAGATGGAGGTAATTTGTATACCTATTGGGACTATTTAATGGGAAGATACGTGCTTACTACTCCTGATGATAGAACTGCTTTAGATCTTTTATATTCTCATAATGTATCATACCTACTTATAGATTCTACAGACATAGGAAAGTATTCTGCTTTCAGTAGTATTGGATCTGATGAAAATTATGATAGAGCTAGTTTTATACCTACTTTTACAATAGATTCACGTCAGATAATAGAAACTAAAAATGGAAAAACGTATATTTATGTTGGTGGAACAGGATTAGATGAAGATATAATTTTGGAAGAAAATGGAACAAAGGTCCTATTCCTTACTGAAAATACAGTTTTAGCAGCAATAAAGATTGATGAGGATTCAACTGGGAAAATATCTCAACCTCAAGCCGTCTTTATACAGCAAGGGAATAAACAGACTGTAATTCCTATTAGATATGTACATTATAATGGAGAGCTTCATGATTTTAATAATGGTTTGGAAGCAGGAGTATTTTTAATGGATTCTTTATCTTATAATAATGGAAACATTCAGGGAAATTCAAATGGAGTTTTGTTCTACTTAAGTAAAAGAACTATAAATTCACTATTAGTTAGAAAATATTTGTTTGAAGATGAAGGTAATTTTAAACTTGTACATAATGAACCTCATATTATTATAGGAGAACTAAGGGCTCAAGGAATAGTAGTTGATGATTTTGTGTATTATCAAGGTAATTTTCTTGGTCCTATAAAAATATGGAAAGTAGATTATCCTTCAGGTATGATTATCAATCAGTCTCATCTTGAAACAGATTATCCAGACATAAAACTAAAAGAAATATAAATGGAGAAAGGATGAACAAAACATTATTTTTAGCAGTATTCATTTCTTTTTTAACTACACTATATATTTTACCTTCATGGATTAGAAGAGCAAAAAATGCAGGTCTTGAGGGTTTAGATATAAATAAGTATGAAAACAAAAAAGTTTCTGAGGCTGGCGGAATAATTGCTATTCTTGGATTTATTCTTGGGGTTTTAGTATATATTGCAATCCAAGTTTTTTATTTTGATTCTATAAATAATTTAATTGAAGTTTTTGCACTTATAGGAACTATATTGATTTTAGCAGGTATAGGTCTTATTGATGATATTCTTGGTTGGAAGATTGGATTAGGAAAGTGGCCAAGATTACTTTTAGTTTTATTTGCAGCTGTGCCTTTAATGGTAATAAATGCTGGCCATCATGAGATTTTTCTTCCTTTTTTGGGCAGCACAAACATTGGAATTATTTATGCAATACCTCTTATACCGTTAGGTATAATCGGAACTTCTGTTACTTTTAATTTTATAGCAGGTTATAATGGGTTAGAGGCTGGACAGGGGATTCTAATTTTATCTGCATTATCAATAATGTCTTTTCTCACTGGGAGTTCTTGGTTAGGTCTTGTGGGCTTATGTATGGTTGGAGCCCTCATAGCTTTCTTATACTTTAATAGATATCCTGCAAAAGTATTTCCAGGAGATGTATTAACATATCCTGTTGGAGGTTTAATAGGAATAATGGCAATACTTGGAAATTATGAGTTATTTGCTGTATTTGTATTCTCACCATATATCTTAGAAACAATATTAAAATTAAGAGGTGGATTAAAAAAAGAGTCTTTTGGAGATCCTCAAAAAGATGGGTCAATTAAGAATAAGTATGATAAGATATATGGGATAGAACACCTCGCTATAAGAATTATAGAAAAAATCAAGCCCTCAAAAAAAGCATATGAATCTGAGGTTGTAATACTAATAAACTTCTTTCAAATCCTTCTTATAGTTATTGGATTCTTAATATTTGGGATTAAATATGTTTAAAAAAATAAGATCTGATGAGTTGATTAAGGGAAGTATTGTCTTGTTTATTACTTTTAATATTTTCAATTTACTAAATTTTATTTTTCAATTTTCAATGGCACGTCTTCTTGGTCCTGTAGAGTTTGGAGTTTTTGCTTCTATTATGACTTTACTTTATTTTTTAGCTCTGCCTTCTGAGAGTATACAGACTGTTGTTTCAAGATATACTTCAAAATTCTATGTTAACAAAGATTATGGAAAGATAAAGTCTTTGCTTGTTAGATCTCTAAGGAAAGGGTTATTTTTCTCAGCATTACTTTTTGTTATTTTAGTTCCAGTCTTTTTTTTGTTTAGTTATTTTCTTA
>DYHK01000042.1 GCA_020724205.1 Candidatus Aenigmatarchaeum sp.
TGTTTATAGGATTCTGCTGAACCAATAGTTGTAACGATTCCTTCTCCTACCCGAGCAATGATTGTCTCTTCAGTTGCGCCACCAACGAGTCTCTGTAGATTTGCTCTTACAGTAACCCTTGCTTTTGCCTTTAATTCTATTCCATCTTTAGCCACCGCAGCTAATATCCCTTCTTTTGGCGCATCGATTACTCTTGGATTAACTGATGTCTTAACTGCATCTAAAACATCACGTCCTGCCAAATCAATGGCACATGCCCTCTCAAATTTTAAGTCTAAATTTGCCTTATCTGCAGAGATGAGGGATTTGACCACTTTAATTACATCACCACCAGCTAAATAATGTGCCTCCAATCTGTCTGTATTTACAGATAGGCCTGCTTTATGGAGCATAATTATACAAGGAACAATCACATGAGGAGAGACCTTTCTTAGACGCATACCAATGAGAGAAAAAATGGATATCTTTACTCCGGCAGCAATAGCCGCAATCCAGAGTCTCACTGGTATTAGATAGACAAACAACCAGAGGAAGGCTAAAGCAATAAGAACAATGATTAATACTAACATCTCATCCTCCTTTCATTTTCTCTCTTATCGTTTCTTCTCTCTTCGACTTTGCTTCATCTAGTATCACAATCTGTTGATCTACTCCAGTTCCAATAGTAACTAGTATTCCCACAATGCTTGGCAGATCAAGATTCCATTTTATGAGTGATGCTATGCCTAAGATAATTATTATTTCTGAGAAGCTTGTAAAAAGAACAGCTAGAGAAAGTTTAATGTTTCTGTATCTAATAAAAACAATTATAGAAACAGCTAGAAGGCTAGCTAAACCTGTTAATAACAACAAGTAATTAAATTTCTCTCCAAGAATTGGAGAAATTGTGTCTAATTTAACGATCTCTAATTTGTAAGGTAAGCTTCCAGTGATTAATATTGTCTGCATTTGCTTCATTGAGGCTTCGGCATCTTCAATTGCAGAATTTCTATCAACTCCTGATCCACTTCCTTGAATCTGAATTTGAGTTGAAGCTCTTCCCTTAAGATCTTCACTAATTAGAAGAGATGTTGAAAGTTTGTCATCAACATAAAAATCAATAGGTTTTTCTAAATATCTACCAGACGTTCCTGAAGAGGAGTTTACCTTAAGATTTTTTGTTATTTCAGCGTGTCTTTCAGCAGCTTCTTGAGACAGATGGATTACAAAACGATAATTACAAAGGTAACCATCTTGGAATTCATTACAAGACTCTACTCCTGCACATTTTGCATCATTTCTACAAACATATGTTATATCTTCATTTCCTCCTATAAATACTGTATCATTACCAATCTTAGCTTCAAATTTTCCTTGTTGTGAAATTAAATTATCTAAATCTTTTGGAGTTGCTCCTGCTATCTCTATTAGCATAAAGTTATTTCCTGATAGGTCACTTACCTGTTTTATGCTTACATCACTTATTCCGTATACGTTAAATCTCTCATTACTTATAGCTATAAGGTCTTGGATTTCAGCTGAAGAAAGAGGAACTTCTGGAGCTACTAAGGCTCTTGCTCCTCCTCTTAGGTCTAGGCCTGTTTTAATATTTGTCTTTGGGATATCAGAAACAATAATTCCTTGTGGAGAGTCGCTGATGAAAGTAAATGAGTTTGTTTTTGTGGATATTGTTATTTTTGATTCATCAGAAAAATTAAGACTTGAGGCTATTAGTGTGTAATCTTCAAAGTTATTTACATCTTTACTATTTATAGAAGTTATTACATCTCCTTGTCTTAAACCTTCACGGAAAGCTGATGAGTTAGAATCTATACTCTTAACCACAACACCACTTGACATAAATAAAGGTGGAAAACTAAATATAGAGAGTAAAGAGAGAGCTAGAATAGCAATCAGCATCCATATTTTCCAAGTTAGTTTTATTTTCATTTTATTTATTCTTTTCAGCATACCATTTAATTAGTGAGGCATTTGTTATCCATGTATTAAACATATCAAAAAATAATCCTATTAATAAAACTGTAAAAATTTCCTGAAGTGTTGCTGAAAATGATGAAGTAATTGCTAGTCCAACAAGAACTACAACTATTGAAGTAAGAGTCATTGTCATACCTGTTTTAAATGCTTCATATATTCTTTTATTCACTGAATCTTCCTTTCTTTTTATTACTCTTGTTGTTAGAAGTATATCTGTGTCTACACTGTATCCAATAAGCATTAAAAAGGCTATTATTCCTCCTGTAGAAATTGTCATGCCCAACAGATTAACGACTGCTAGAGTCATTAGAATATCTGTAAAGGCGCAAAATATAACTGTAAATCCAGGAATACTGTATCTTATAGAAGCTCCTAAAATAAGAACTAAAATTAGTGATGAGAGGATAAATGCTTGATTAATAGTTATTATCTTCAAAAAGAAAAATAATAATGGAGTAATGAGTGATAGAACTATAATTATCCACTTGAATTTCTTTTGGCTAGAGAATATAAAGAAAACAACTGTAGTCATGAAAGTAAATGCAAATAATATCGCAAGCATTAATTGTTTATAGAACCCTTCTCCTAAACTTGATCCTGTGAATTCCACAGAACTATTTTCAGAAGTGAGTTTAATTTTAAGATAGTTTTCTATAAAGGGAATTATTTCTTCTGGAGAGGCTTTAGTTTCTACAATAAATGCTACTTGTTCTCCAGTCACTATATCTGAGATTCCTCTAACTGAAGAGTCTGGGAATGGTTTTTCTAATTCGCTCCTAAGCAGGTTAAGATCTGTATTCTGATTAACTTGAACTGATGTTCCTCCTGTTAAAGATATGTCTCTTCTTATAAAATCATTATTTTCTTGATAAAAAGAGTAAAGAAAGAATATAGATAAGACTAAGATAATGGCTGGCAGAATTAAAATTAGTTTATGATACTTATCATACTTTTCACTTAACTTTTGAAAATTCATTTTTCTATAGCAGAAATATTCTATTTAAAGATATTTCTAAATGCACCAGCCGGGAATCGAACCCGGATCATCTGGTTGGAAGCCAGAGATTCTACCATTAAACCACCGGTGCGTAATTATAGGTAATTTAATCTGGTTTTAAATATTACTGTTTTTAGATAAGAATTGGTATGCTTTTCTTAATGCTTCTTTCTGTCCAGAAAATTGAAGGAGGGTTAAGGCTTCTTTAAAATTCACCCATTTATAATCTGAATGTTCATTTGACAATTCAATTGACTCTTTATATTTTTTAAGGGTTTCAAAAAGAAGAAATGTAACTGTTTTGGAAACCATAATTCCATTATTCTTTTGATAGGAATAAGTCTGATCAAATTCAAAATTATTAATTAATTTTATATCCTCTAGATTTGTCTCTTCTTTAATTTCTCTTAATGCTGTTTCATATGGTTTTTCTTTATCTTTTATTTTACCTTTTGGAAAATCCCAGTGAGTATGTCCATGAATATTATATTTAAGTAATAAAAATTGGGGAATTTTATCTAAATAAAAGATAATTGCTCCTACTGATTTTTCTTTAATCATTTTAGTTCTACGCGCCTGAGAGGATTTGAACCTCTGGCTCCCTCCTTAGGACGGAGGTACTCTAATCCAGGCTGAGTTACAGGCGCATAATAAATTCAAGAAATCATTCTTTTTAAAAAGTACTGGAATCTAAATTTATAGGATTAATTGTATTCTATTTTTTATCTCTAATAGTTTACTCTCGGTAAGTTTAAATTCTCTATCATAAGGAGCATAATTTCTTCCCCACCGTTCATCTTTAAAAATAATTCCCATAAATTCTCTTTTGTCTTTATATCTTGGAATTACATGAGTATGTAAGTGAGGAGAAGTATTAGCTAGAGTTGCATAGTTGAAAAGATCTGGATTAAACGAAGTAAGTAAGGCAGTTTTTAACTCTTTTCCAACCTGAAAATATTCCCTTTTCTCTTCCTCATTCATATCAAAAAAATCTACTACATTATCTCTTATAGCCCAGATATAACTTCTCCCTAAATAACACTGATTTTCATGTAAATAGACTTCCCAATGATTATATCTTTTAATTAATAATTTTTCAAATTCCATTTATGCGGGGAACAGGATTCGAACCTGTGTAAGCACTAAGCTACGAGAGCCTAAATCTCGCCCATTTGACCACTCTGGCATCCCCGCGTAAAAAAATGAGTATGAAAAGGTTTAAAAATACTCTTGTATACGAAATTTCAGACGGCCATAGTAAGTAGGTCACACCTGTTCCCATTCCGAACACAGAAGTTAAGCTATTTACGTTCTTGGTGTTAGTCTCGAAAGAAGCGAAACCAAGAAGCTGTCACCTTTATTTTTTCGAGATATATATAATTTTATAATAAGGTATTCAAAAGAAAGGCCTTATTAAGGGCTATCTTTTCTAGAAGCAATTCTTTGTTTTATAGAATTATATGTTTTTGAAACTAAATTTGTTGGTAACCATCTGGGAACTGCTTTTGTGTAGCTTTTGTATTCTTCTCCAAATTGTAACTCATTTTTTCTTTCTTCTGTTCTTGCAGTTAATTCTGTAAGACCAATATATGATACTAATGCTAAAGCCGTATCGATAGCTGGACCCATCATAGTGAACCCGATTCCAACAAGCGTTTGTGCTAAATAACAAGGATGTCTACAAAAATTATATGCACCACTTTTAACCAATTTAGGATTCTCTCTTTCTTTGATATTATTACAGATAGTTCTCATTTTCATCATTCATTGATTTCATGAATGCACCAACTCCGGCAACCGCAAAACCTCCAATAGCTAAAGCAATATTATCTGGACCTTGTTCAACAACGTAATCAATAGGGTTTTTTCCATGGAAGACTATTGATTTTAAGATAATACTGGCTGGAATATAAACGAGAGGCAAATGCCTTGCTAAATTAAGTTTAAATTCTTTCTTTTCAAGACTTGAGATATCCTCTCTAATCTTACTTTCTAAACCCGTTTCCATAAGGGTTCTAATTATAAATTCCTTTTAAATCTTACTATTTTAACTACTATTAAGTTACTAATATGATAATTGGTATAACAGACTTTGTCACAAATTGTAAAATAAAAAATGTCATATAGGTTTTTAATAAGGTCTTTAAAGTGAAGACCTTATTTATAATATGTTGCTCTAAAAATAGCACTATATTAGAAATAGGAAAATTAATTAAATTAACTCTTTATTAAGAGGCTATGGAGATATTCATTTGTTGTAGTAAACATTTCTATCATCAAGTAGAAGAAATAAAGACAAGACTCGAAGAAAAAGGACACAAAATAACTCTACCAAATAGTTTTGAAGAACCTTTTGCAGAGGATAGGGTGAGAAATTTGAGTAAAGAAGAACATCAGGAATGGAAGGAAGAAATGCTAAGACTTCAAGAAGAAA
>DYHK01000043.1:0-1188 GCA_020724205.1 Candidatus Aenigmatarchaeum sp.
TGGGGTTGAAACAGAATCTTCTAATGGAAAGACTGAGGGGAAGATTTACATTCCTACTGCCCTAGATCAGTCTGAGACAAGCCTTATTGCAGCTGCAATCGAGACTATTGAAAGAGTTGGGCCTACTGAGGCAACAATAACTGTTGAGAAGATTGAAGATGTCAGAGGAAATAAGAGAGAGTATATTCTTGAAAGAGCTAAGAAGCTTTTAGGAGATATAAACAGCTCTACGAATTCAAGAGAGATATCTGATATGATTAAAACACAATCAAGATCTTCAAAAATACAAGAGTATGGTGAAGAAAAACTTCCTTGTGGAGATTTATCTGAGGAAGAGATAATTGTTGTTGAGGGAAGAGCCGATGTAATTAATCTTTTGGAGAATAGAGTTAATAATGTAATTGGAATGAACGGAACAAAGTTACCTAGAGGAATAATTGAGCTTAGTAAATCCAAGAAAGTAACTTTATTTTTAGATGGGGACAGAGGAGGAAAGTTAATTGCAAAAAATGTAATTGAGAATGCAGATATTGCATTTGTTGCTTTTGCTCCTGATGGAAAAGAAGTTGAAGAATTAAATGGAAAAGAAATTTTAGCTAGTTTAAGAAAGAGGGTTCCTGCAAAGGAATTCTCTTCTTATTCTAAATTTTCTTCAAATGAGAGAGAAAGTGAGAGGTTTAGTAGAAATGAAAGGGAAAATAATAATCAAAGAAAAGAAGTTGATACTGATAAGTTAAGAATGGTTTTAAGAGAAAAGGCAGATAATTCTGGAAAGGTATTTCTTCTGAATGATAGTATTGAAATTATAAAGAGTTGTAGTATTACAAGATTGAAGGCAGAGCTTTCTAGAACAAGAGATGTTGCTGTAATAGCAGTTGATGGAAAGGCAACATTACCAATAATAAGAGCAGCTGAAGATTATGGATGTGGGTATATTGCTGCAAAGAATTTCGTGGATATAGATACAGATGTTGAGTTTATTAGTTTCTGATAAACATAAATATTTTTAGAATTAGTTATAATGAAAATCCCACTTAGGTCGGTTATGTAAATGGGCTAAAATCTATAAGTTATTTTAGGGTATATTCTTTATTACTTAAATTTAAAATGTTGTCTAGTTAATTTATTTAAAGAGATAAGATAGATTTTTAAATAAATTAATCCTTTACTGAATATGAAAAGCGGTGG
>DYHK01000043.1:1198-3382 GCA_020724205.1 Candidatus Aenigmatarchaeum sp.
GGAAAGTGGATTATATTTATACTTGTTGTTGTAGCTATTGTTGCAGTATTTTTAACGTTTTTTTACACACCTAGATGTGATGACTTGAGATGCTGGGATTATAAGGTTTCCAAATGTTCAAGAGCCAGTTATATTAATGATGCTCCTGATATTGTTTGGTACTATAAAGTGAGTGGCAAGGAAAATGGAAAGTGTGCCCTTTATGTTGAGGTAATGCAGATAAAGAAAGGGCTAACAAGTACTCAGGTGCTTGAGGGCAAGGGAATGACATGTTATCTTCCTATTGGAACAATAGTTAAGCCTGAGTCTGATCTTAATCTTTGTACAGGTCCTTTGAAAGAGGAGATGCAAGGTTTGATTATCCAGAAGGTTTACCAGTACATTGTTCAGAATGTTGGAAATATTGGAAGAGATCTTTTTTCTATAGAAGGAGTTAATAACAATTTTAATTTTAATAATTCTATTTCTTCAGGAAACTCTAGCTCTTAATGAATTTTAAGTCACTTTTACATTTATCACCTTTATCTAATAAATTATGGATTAATCTAACTTCATATAAAGTATTTAAGTTTAGTAGAGTTATATCATTTACAATACTTCTATACTCTTTCTGACTAGACTTTAAATATTGCTTATAGTAAGGTTTAAATAGTGTTACTACACGGTAGTAATATGGAAAATGAAAGAGAGTTAGATGATAAATACGTAATTGACTATGGAGTTGTAGCTTATGCTGCTGATAAGAATAATACTCTTTACGGATGTAGTGATTGTACTAGATTAAGAGTTGATAATAACTGGGTAAGTGTGATGCATCCTGGGATTAATCCAGATATGACTCCTGAAGAAAAAATAAATTATAGAGTTAAATTTCAAAGAAAATTAGGTATTGGTTTTGATAGTAACCCTAAAGTTTATGGACTATCTCACGGATATTGTCCTGATTGTGTAGAAAAAGCTTTTGGTGAAATAGAAGAATTTCTTGCTTCAAATAAGTGAATCTTTTTAATCCTATAATTCTTAATTAATATATGACAATTATATTTGGGCCTGGAGGGCTTGGAGGTGTGAAAGAAGCGGTTGCAAACTTAGAGTATTATGCTTCCCAAGGCATAAAGGCTTGTGAGATTGAGTTTACTTATGGGGTTTATATTAAGAAGGAGGAAGATATTAGGGCTATAAGAGATGCTGCTAAAAAACTTGGAATTAAATTAAGCATTCACGCTCACTATTGGATTAATCTTAATTCAGATGATAAGAAAAAAGTAGAGCAAAGTAAGAAGAGGATACTAGATTGTTGTGAAGTAGGGGAAAAGCTAGGAGTGTATAGGGTTGTATTTCATCCAGGGTATTATGGTAAAAAGGATAAGGAAGAGACTTATGAGAATATTAAGGAGGCTATACTAGATATACAGAAAGAGATAAAGAGAAAGGGGTGGAAGATTAAGATAGCTCCTGAGACAACTGGAAGGGTAAATGTTTTTGGAAGTGTTGAGGAGATTAAGCGTTTGATTAGGGATACTCACTGCAGTTTTACAGTTGATTTTGCTCACTTATTAGCTAGGAGTAATGGCAGAATGAAATACGAAGAGATGGTTGAGGACTTTAAGGAGTTTAAAGAGCTACACTGTCATTTTTCAGGTATTAACTATGGTGAGAAGGGAGAGAAGAACCACATAATGACTGATAAGAAGGATGTTAAAGAACTTGTTAGACTTCTGAAAAAGACTGGGCAGGAGGTTGTTATAATTAATGAGTCTCCTGATCCTGTTGCAGATGCAATAATGAGTGTTAATGTGTTGAGGGAGATGAGATAGTTAGTAATTAAACCAAACTTATACAACTTTCCATGTTGCTTCTGGATATCTCTCTGCCCAAGCTAATAGCAGATTTATAACAAGTCCTGCATTTCCTGGAGATTTTTTCCAGTAGTCATTATCTGGCTGAAAATCACTAAGTGTAGACGCTGCTTGCTCTAATCTGGGAATCGTATATCTAGCTTGTTTACCACACAAATAATATAACCCTTCACTACCTAAATGCTCTTGAAAAAAAATGGAATAGTTATAAGTTACATTTAATTCTGCTCTTTTAGTTCCTCCCATGATTTTAGTTCCTCCATTTTCATGTTTAGGCACTGTTACTAACACTCCATTAGACTCTAGTGTTACTTCGTATGACATA
>DYHK01000043.1:3424-5302 GCA_020724205.1 Candidatus Aenigmatarchaeum sp.
TTTTAGGAGGTATAAGTAATTTCTCAAAATTAGTATCGTTTGTTAGTTTTTCAAAATCTCCTTTATCACTAGGATCTCTTGGTCCTACTACTATATTTGTTGCATAAAAACTTAAATCCAAATCATCATAAATTTTAGGTAAATCACCTCTTCTTCTTGCATGTGATAGGGCAATATCAAATCCGTTTGCATCAGTTATAACACTTAGGGGAATTCTAGCATCTTCAAATTTTTTAAGAAGGTTTCCTATAGCTGAATTAATTATAAGTAAACGATCCATAAAAAAACTAGGATCTCCAGATTGTATTTCATAACTTGCAAGCTGTAATTGAACCTCTACTTCTGTACCATATACTTCTACTGGAAGATATTTTGTATTTGTTCTGCTGTATCCTCTTCTATCTGTTACTACATGTTCTATCTGCCTTTGAATTGGTGTTTGATTCATGTATTTCTAGAATATGTTGTGTTTATAAAATTTACTATTTTTCTTAGCTTATCCCGAACTCTCTTTTCAAGTCAATGAGTAACTTTTTATTTAAAATTGGTTTTGATTTTAGGATTTTTTGAGAGATTGGCTTTTTTTCTTTTATTGACTTTTTTATTAGGCTTAGAGGAACTAGGTCTATCTTGTAGTTTGGAACATCAATGTGGTCTGAAATTGAGTGCGAAATTACTAAAATATCCATTTTTCTTTTTTCAATTCCTGTTACATAAATTCCTATAATTTCTTCAAAATAATGATCTAGAATTTTCATGAGATCTTGCTTAATATTTAGTGGTGGAGTGACTACTGAGACCTTAACTTCTGCACCTAAAAGTGATTTTGGTAGCAAAACTCCTGCACTATTACCTACTCTAATTGCCCGACGGTAAAATTCCTTATTTTCCATGTTATAACAATGTTATAACATACTCTTAAGGGTATTTAAAACTATTTAATTTGTTACTATAAAGTGATATACATATGTGTTGTTACCATAAAGTTTATAAAGAGCTAAAATATAGGAATTTTAATCTAAATTTAAAATGCAAACACCAAAAAAAATGAAGCAAAAAATCGTTTTCGGTTTTTTGTTAGCAGTTTTAACAATTGCAATGTTTGGAGCTTTTGCTAGTGCAGTAAGTTCTCTTGATTTATCAGGACAGTTTTTACAGCTTTATGACAACCAAGCTTGGGATGGAAGTAACGCTGTTGTAGCTGGAGAAAATTTACCATTGAAACTTGACTTCCTTGCTAATGAAAATGCAAGTGATGTTGTAGTTTCTGCATGGATACAGGGATACAGAGAAGACAGAGTTGAGAAAGACTTTGCTGACCTTGTTGAAGGTAGATCTTATCAAGCTAGATTATCTGTACCAGTTCCAACTGATGTAGAGCCTGAAGAAGAGTTAACTCTTTACTTAAGAATCGAATCAGATGAGGGAACATGGGAAGAATCTTACGAGCTTCAAGGGCAAAGACAAGCTGACAACCTTGATGTCCTATTAGTTGATATGGACAACAATGTGAAGGCTGGTTCTACATTAGCTGTAAGCATAGTTGTTAAAAACATGGGAAGACACCTTGCAGAAGACACTCTTGTAAACGTAAAGATACCTGAATTAGGAATATCTAGAACTGTTTACTTTGAAGACTTGTCTACTGTTGATGAATGTAGTGACGATGATGGTGACTGTGATAGAGATGACGCAAGAGAAAGAAAACTTTTCTTGACAATCCCTTCTAGTGCACAATCAGGTACTTACAAAGTTGAAGTGACAGCATACAATGATGACACTGAAACAACTGTTGTAAAGAATCTAGTTATTGCAGACACAAGCGTTGAAGGAAAGGTATTAGCTAATCCTTCAAGCAAGACTTTTGCAGTTGGAGAG